>NZ_JAKEDU010000010.1 GCF_021462405.1 Thermus tengchongensis
GAAAAGGGCCGCCGNGATGAAGGGTGCCATGCACCAGACGGCCCAAGCTCTACTCTGGACCCTCCTAGCCCTCCTGCCAACCCCCCACCTCCGGGAGTCCCTCAAAGCCCTGCTCTATCTCCTCCTCACCGGCCACGGCAAAGCCAGGCCCCAGCACAGCAAGACCAAGTCCCCCTCTTGCTTACGCAAATCTGTTTGCCCTACGGGCAAAGCAACCGCCCTCTCCCGCTTCCTCAACCGCTATCCCTGGCCCACCCGCACCCTCATCCGCCTGGCCCATCAAGAAGCCCAAGAGGCCCTGCACCGGACCAGGCCCAAGCGGGGGCCCAAGCCCAGGCTCCTGGTGGTCCTGGACCTGGTCACCCTGGAGAAGCGGGGCCTCTTCCCAGCCCTGCCCCTCGCCTTCTTCCACGGCCAGTGGGGGCTCCACCTGGTGGTGCTCTACCTGGTCCTGGGAGAGCTGCGCATCCCCTGGGCCTACCGGGTGTGGCGGGGGGAGGGGGGGAAGACGCTTTTCCTCCTNGGATCCCACATTCCGCACCCCTCTCACTCCAGGAGGTAATATCGCTCCACCCTCAAGAGGCGCACCACCCGCTCGTGATGGGGCTTGAGGTTCAGCACCGCCACCCGTCCTTCCAGGACCACCAGACGCAACCAGGTCACGGGCGTAGCCCGTATCTCGCAGAAGGGCTGGAACACCCACCGCAAGGTGGGCCTCGCCGTGGGCTTCCCCTTCTGGCCCGGCACCCCCTCCCCCTCAAGCCTCCGCCGCAGCTCCCACTCCCCCAGGGCGTACACCAACAGCGCCAGGGCCATCACCCCGCTCCACGTCCCGCTCCACCCCCGCCCAAAGGCGGTACCCCACCCCCAAAGGGCTTTCCTCCTTCCGGGGGCGCCCCACCTTTTCCCTCCGCCGCTCCTCCCGCACCCCCAGGTACACCCGGCGGTGGTAGGCCAGTCCCCGGCTCGCCTCCTCCAAAGCCCGCCGGGCATCCCTCTCGCAGGCAAACCGCCGCGCCAAAAGCCTCCGCAGGACCTCCTCCCCAAGCAAGGCCTTGGCCTCCGGCAATGTGGCCGGCACCCGCAGGATCCAAGGCTTGCCGGTACCAGGACACCAGGTCCACCAGGGTCTTGCGGTCCGCAGCGTTCCCGTCCTCAGGGGGAAGAACAGGGGGATGCCCCCCGTGTCCGCGCACACCAGGCCCATCACCCCTCTCGTGCACGTGGAAGCTGGTGGTGTCCACGTGCAAGGCCCGCGCCAGGAAGGCAAAGGCCCGGTGGGCCTCCTTGGCCACCTCCGGGAAGAGCTCCGTCACGCATACAGGCTGTCCAGCATCCGCCCCATGCGGTCGTCGTTGAGGAGGTCCGGAGGGATACCAGTCCGACGCGGTCCAGGATGCCGGCCACCAGGCCCAGGTGGCCGAGGTCGTACACCTGCAGGTCGGGAGTCTCTGCCACCCCAAAATCCTACGGGAAGGTGGGAGGGGTGCAGAATGTGGGCTCAACGCGGGCTCCCCCTCCCAAGTTCGGCTTGCGCCCCGGCTGAGGAAGAGTCCCTCGTCCGTGCCGGTGAAGACACCCTTGGGGTCCTTCTGTTCATCAGAACCCGCTACTCCCAGAAGCCAACAAAACCGGAACCACAGGTACGGGCCGACCCCTAGTGGATCTCTTCCAGCTCCAGATCTATCTCCACGTCGACTCTGTCCTCCACCTCAAGGCCCAGAAGACGGGGTGGCTTTAAACGCCATTTCCCCAGGCTAAGGTAACCTTCCAGACTAAGGGAGACCTTTCCGGAATCCTCCTGCAGCGTACCGGATAAGGTCCATGGTCCTTTCTGACCGTTCAGGAAAAGATCGCCTACGACGGTAAGCCTGCCGGTTCTCAGCAAGGCTAGGCTTCGGGGAACAAAGCAAGCCTCAGGGTACCGTTCTACTCGGAACATCTTCCGGGTGTGCGCATCCCGAAGGGCGTTTCCAGAGTCCCACGCCGAGAGGTCCACACAGAGTTTTCCCCCGAGCACGCCAGCTTGGGATAGCGTCACCGCCCCCGAGATCGCCTTGTTTCTCCCCGTCCATGCGCTCAGTACGGTCCGGGCCCGATAGGTCACCTCGCCCCAGGAAACCCGATATGTGGCAGGTTTGAGGTTAAGGGCAAAAACCGGTATTAGTGCCAGCAACAGGCCTAGAGCTAGTCGCATGGTGGCCTCGGAAGGGTATTGAGGAGGATCCCCCGCTCCCGGAACATATCGTTTGGCGTAGCCCTGGGGGATCTGTAGCGCTTCACTTCCCCTGCGGTAAAGGCTGGATAAGGGCGATGGAGTAGGCGCAAGAGGTCATTCAGGATGAGGGCAACAGTCTCGTCGTCTAGAAAGGCACCAAAAGAAGGCATATAGCGGGTACCCCTGTAGATTGCCCCTTCCACCTCGATGGGACCTACGAGCCCGTAGAGGATTACACGGGTCGCGTACCTGCGGCCCTCGACACGGCAGAGGTACCCACCCAGGGGTTGGAGGGGGGGATAAAGACTGGGGACTCCCTGGGCGTTTGGCAGGTGGCAACTCCCGCAATATCCATGGTAGAAGGCCTGGCTCCAGGCCAAGCCAAGAGCAACCAGTAGCGCCAAAAGTCTCATGGCTTGATGATGCCCATGCTCCGTAGTTTTTGTAAAATCGCCTCCCGGACGGGAGAAACTTCCAAGAGGGGGGCTTTTCTCCGGAGCTGAGTAACTTCCTCTGGGGAGTAAGGCCGGAAATCCTTGGGAAGCTGCTCAGGGCTGAACGTCCGTAGAATCCAGTTCGTCACCTCGGCGAGCTCGGCATCGGATAAGGAAGAATTGGCGACCCCCGGCACTTGGATCAGAAAAGCCCGCCCTTCAGGGATGTACACGAAGTAACCCACGAAGCCCCGTAGGGTCGGTACCCTTCCGGGAATCCCTTCCCCTTTCGACCCGTGGCATCCCATGCAGTGCAGGAGGTAGAGCTTCTCCGGGCTAAGGGCTAGACTAGTGGACATTCCCACCAGGAGAAGGACGGCGGTGTATGCCCACCTGTGCATCTTTCTCATCCCCCTCAGGGAACGGGGAGTCCCTTCTGCTGTAGCTTAGCGACCAGCATTTCCCTCAAGCGCCTCAGTTCGGCCGGGGTTTTCTTGTCTTTGACAAACCCCTGCACCTCCTCCGGGGTAAAGCGCCTGAAGCCGCCCGGAAGGTAGCCGGCGTTTAACGCAAGAAGGTGGTTGAGGAGATCTGCCCGCTCCGCTACCGATAAGCCCGGGTAGGCGAGCATGACCCCGTTGTACTCCACCCCCCCGGAGCGTATGGGCCCGGACAGACCGTAGGTCGTGACCCAGACGAGGTAAGCCCGGGCTTCCTCTAGGGCGAGCAACCGTCCCAGGCTACCCGCCAAAGGAGGGTACACCCCGGGATGCCCTTCCCCCTTCGCACCGTGGCAGACAGCACAACGGCTCTGGTAGATGGCCTCCCCCTGGGCAAGGCTCCAAGAAAGGGCTAGCAAGGTGCCCGCCACCAAGAACCACTTCATCCTTCGGCTACCCCTACGATGGCTGCCCCGGAGCAGTGGTAGATGAGGCTCGGTGCCCCCAAGCACCAAACGATGTCGTTGTTGAGCTGAGGTCGGTAGACAGGGAGTTCCCCCTCGAGATTGAGGCAGGCGCACCGGCCGCAACTGTCCTTGCCACAGCAATCACGGTAGGCGATGATGTAGCGTTTCCCGTCTGCCGGGTTGAGGCAGGTGCCCACCCAGGCAGTGGGGGAAGGGACCGTACCCGGGGGGCAGGTGGAAGGCGTACCCCCGCAGCAGGAGCACAGGTAACCGTCGATGGCGCAGTACCGCCAGTAGTCGCAGCGGGTGGGGTCCCCAGGATCGGCGGCCTCCGCCCGGGCCACGCGAGCCACGGGCAACAGGGGCACGGCGAAACCCCCTACCAGAATCCGGGCCAACCAGGCGAGCACCCCTCGCCTGGGTATACGACCGGCAAGCCCCCGAGTCCAGGTTTCTACCCAACGGTCTAGACTTTCCATCTCTTACCTCCTTCCGCCAGAAAGTCTTGTATCGAAGCCACGCCCAGCCGGTAGGCCTCCACCAGGCTTTCCAAATGTTCCCGGCTGTTTACCAATCCCTTTGCCCGAATAGCTCCCTCTCGGTCGATGAGGACAGCGTAGGGGATTTTCCCGATCCGGTAGCTTCGCCCCACCTCTGGGGCGTTGATCACGGTGTGCTCTCCAAGGCCGTTAGCTTCGGCGAAGCGTTTCAAGGCCTCTGGAGACTCGTCGCCCACCACGACCAGGTCCAAACCCTCTTCCCTCGCAAGGGCTTTGGCAATGGGCAGGACCTTTTTGCATACGGGACAGGTGGAGGATGCGAAGAGCAGAAGGGTCGCCCGGTCCCGTTTGCCCCCGAGGCGCACAGGGCGACCGAGGATGTCGGGGAGTTCGAAGAGTGGAGCCGGCTCCCCCACCTTGGGGCCCTGGTCCAGCATCAAGGCCCCGAGGGGGGCTATCCGTTCATGGAGGATCCCTATCTGCCGGGCTAGGGCAAACAGGAGCAGGCTCAGGGCGACGACCGCGATCCAGAGGAGAACTGTCGACACATAAAGCAGGGTCATCAGGACCTCCTCAGTTCGTAAAGCCGCACCGCGTTGGCCAAAAGAAGGCTTAGGCCCAGATAGGCAAACAGAACGAAGAGGCTCCCCAGCCCTACCACCACCAGGTCCGCTGCCGTTAGGGGCCGGGGTGTAGCAGGTAGTAAGGTCGGCACGGCCAGAAGCCCGAGAAGGCCATTGCGTAGGAAAAGCCACGGACTTAGGGGTTCTTCAATCCCGCCGAGGCACCCGCAATTAAAGCCCCCCCCTTGCCCTAACCCCCAGAAGATAGCCATGCTGAAAAGGGCCAGGAGGCCCAAGATCAACAGCCCCCCTTTCTCCGGCCGCACCAGGAGAAGCAGGGCTCCCAAAAGCTCCAGTGAGGGGACGGCAACGCTAACGGGTGCTTCCAGGGATGCCGGAAGCAACCGGTAGTGGCGTAGGCCCTGACGAAAAGCCTCGCGGTCGAGGAGCTTGCTCAGTCCTGAGAGTAGGAAAATGAGCCCAAGGCCCAGCCGGGGAATCCATTGAACCAGTGGGTCTATCACGGGTTACCTCCCGATGAGGACGAGTGGCGAAATGCCGATTTCGTCGATCCGGCCCTGGTACCGGCCGGAGAAAGCCCCGTAAACTTGGACAAATCCGTGTTCCGAAAGAGCAAAGAGGAGCGGACGCCCATCCTGGGTCACATAGATGGAGTTCGCGGGCTCCACGAGCCGAATCCGGTCCACCCGCCGTCCTTCCCGCAGACTGATTACCCACACCTCTTCCCCGGGGTACTTGTGGGTCCAATCTCCGCCTCTGTGGACGAGCACATAAAGGAAGCCATTCGGGTGAACGGACAAAAGCTGCCATCCTCCGGGTCGGAACCCCTCCTCGGGGAGGGCAAAGGTACGCAAGAGACGGGGTGGGACTCCACTTCCGTCAATCTCGTAGACCTTTCCCTTGTAGGAGACTAAGTACAAACGGTTTCCAAGGGTAACCGCGTGCTCAAACACGGGGTCTTCATCCGGGTTAAAGATCTGGGAGCTACGGTTCAGGGATCTGACCCGTCCGTTGTCATCCAGGCTCACACCTAGCAAGGCACCATCAGCACAAATCATGACGAATTGTCGAGGACCTATAGGGTAAACAAGGGCGCATCCCGGAGTCTCGATCTCGCCAATGAACCGGCGGGCTCTCAGGTCCACCACGCTGACGGACTGCCCAGGAGTGTAGTTGTAGACAAGGAGAAACCGGCCATCTGTGGTTAAGCCCGTGACGTTCCTCTTGGTGACTACCAGGAACCGCTTCGCAGGAATAGGAATTTCCCCTAGGGGAAGAAGTGTTTTCGCATCGTAAATGGTAACCACATCCGTTCTTTCGCCCCGGGTGAGACGCGAGTGGAAGGTTTCTATGGCATAGATCTCTTTGCCGTCAGGGGAGACCTCCAGGTTGGCGAGATACCCCATACTGATCATGCCAAGCATGTCCAGCCTATCCCCATCCAGAAGGGTCGCTTTGTTGGCAGTCAGATAGGGAAAATTAGAGTCCAACACAAAGACCCAGTGGGGTTGCCAAGCCGGTAAGGTGGCGGTGGAAGAGGTCTCGGGGGGCAGCTGGGCCAGAGCGAGGTTGAAGAGGGAAAGGAATAAGGTCAAGGTCAGTAACCGCATGGTTCACCTCGGAGATGTCCTCAAGAGGTGGATGAATTCACGTAGGATTGCCGGATTGTCCGGCCAAGCCCTTCCCGTGACCAGGTTGCCGTCCACTACTACCTCCTGGTCTACAAAAGTACCTCCCGCAACCTCCACGTCCGGTTTAAGAGCCCAATAGGCAGCCAGCTTCCTACCCTTGACCACCCCAGCGGCTATCAAGACTAAGGGACCGTGGCACAGGGTGCCCACCGGTTTCTCTGCTTCGAAGAAGTGCCTGACGATGTCCAAAGCCCCTGCTTCGTTGCGAATCCACTCCGGGGCACGCCCACCCGTTATGTAAAGTCCATCGTAGGTTTGCGGGTCTACTTCGCTGAAAGCCAAGTCCGCCGATACCCGGTATCCTGGCTTTTCAGTGTAGGTGTCCATGTGGGGTTCGAAGTCGTGGACCACAGTTTGGAAGACCTTCTTCTTGGGGGCTGCCACATGGACAGTGAACCCCTCTTCCTTTAAGCGCTGAAGAGGGTACATGGTCTCCAGAGCCTCCGCCGCATCTCCGGCCAACAGGAGCACCTTTTTAGACATGCTGCACCTCCTTGGGAATCTGCCTGCGGAGCCAGTCCGCAAGCTTATCCCCTTCCGCCAGAAACCGACCCGAGGGTAGGGCCAAACCGAGTGCAAGGATGGCTCCGTTGTTCACCCGTATCGGTACGGCAACGCAACACACCCCCTGTTGGTATTCTTCTACGTCAAAGGCCACACCTTCAGACCGTATTCGCTCCAACTCGACGTACAGTTCGTTCCAGGAAAGGGTATTAGGAGTGAAGCGCGGTAGAGGATGTGGAAGAAGTTCCTTTACGCTAGATCCAAGAAAGGCAACCACGGCCTTGCCCACAGCCAGCGCATGGGCCGCCCTGTTTAAGCGGCGGCCTAAACCTGCAGGGCCTACCTGTCCCTGGTGGCCAAAGGTGGCTTCCAGGCAGATGGCTTGACCCCTAAGCGAAACCACATAGCTTCGGCATTTGCTGAGCAGATTAGCCTCGCGGGCAACGTTCTTGAGCTCGCCAACTAGGTTACTGAGGAGGGAGGTTTTGGGCACATAAACACCGCCCTCTAAGCGGAGGGCGAAGTCTTCCTGACATAAAGAATTCAAGAGGTAATAAGCGGTATAAAGGCTTTTCCCCAGCTTAAGAGCCACCTCTTTCGCGGTCAACCCCTCGGGGTGCTCATACAGGAACCTGAGTACCCTAAGGACTTCTTGAGCAGTGGAAAGGGTGCGGCCTCCAGCCACCTCTACCCCCAACGCTGTACCTTGGCTCTTAAACTAGACGGAAAGCCAAGGGGTGTCAACCGGCGATACCCTCCAGGTTTTGCATATTCTGCAACAGAAGGCCGTCTCTTGTTCCTCAGTCCCAGCTGGGTACCCACGCTTCCCCGGCCTGCGTCCCCAGCACCCGGAGGCTCGGGAAGCCCTGGAGCGGGCCAGGGCAAGGCATGGCCCCAAGCCCAGGCTTCCAGGGGTCCTGGACTCGGTCACCAAAGTGGGGGCTTGCCTAGTAAATCGCCTTGTAGCCCCCCTGAGGAGGAAGCAGGGTGAGCAAAATCCGCAGGCCATAGGCGAGGAACTCCATAAAGGCCCGCCACATGGCCGCAAAAGGCTTCCTTTGGCAAATAACCCCTCCGCAAACGCGTCTTCATCCCCCCAAACACCCCCTCCACCACCCCTCGCCTCCGGTACACCTCCCCGTCCCACCTCGCCGCCACCTCCCGCCGCACCTCTCCCCCTCCCCGCAACCGGATCAAGGGCCACACCCCAAGCCCCCGCACCACCTCCCATACCTCCCTCCCGTCAAAGCCCGCGTCCCCCAAAAGCACCCCTCCCCCCAGCCCAAACCGCAGGAGCACCCCCGCCCCAAGCCTCGGGTCAGGGGCATACGCCCGCCCCACCCCGCCCAAGGGGCCAAAAGCTTCTGCCCCCTCCTCCACTGCACCAAGGCCAAAAGCCGACTGTACCCCCGCATCCGCCGTTCCTCCTGCCCCCTGCGCCAACGCAGCACCGTGTCTTTGCTGCGGTACGCCAAACCCGTGCTGTCCATCAGGAAAAGGGGGGCTCCCCTTCCTCTTGGGGAAGCCGGGCTTCCACCTCCCGCACCCGCCGTTCCAGCAGCGCCTGCGGCACCCCTTCCGGGTGTTTCTGGGCGTAGGCGGCCAGGGCCTGGTGAGAGGGGAAGGGAGTCTGCAGGAGGTCCTGTAGTGGGCCTCTGTGGCCCGGTAGGTGAGGCCGTAGAAGGCGCGGAAGAGGAGCAGGGCCAGGTACAGGGCGTGGGTGTAGCGCCAAGGTCTGCCGCGGTGCCCTTTGGAGGTGGGGCCACCTCTTGGGCCAGGTACTGGCAGAGTTCCAGGACTTCCTTGGGTCTCGGTTCCCTTCGGACCAAGCCGCGCTTGCCCATCTCGGGCAATGCATAACTCAAAAGGGCTTACAAGGCAAGCTCTGCTACGCTTGCTGGTGAAGCGGCTGGCGAGGGCCGCGTGAGGAGCGGCGGAGAGCTTTCACAACAGCCTCTAGGTCCGGCCGAACACCTCCCTCGCCCGCCCCAAAGCCACCAGGGCCATGCGGGTTTCCTCCCAAACCCATAGGAGCTCTTCCCTAAGATCCTTGCGGGCCTCGGGGTCGTAGAGCATGAGCTTAACCTACCACCCCATGCTTCCGCAGGGCCCAGGCCACCCGGTCCGCCTTCGCCAGAGGCGGCAAGCCCTCCAGGCGCAGGAGCAACACCCCGGTGCCGAGGAACCCTTGGCGGAAGACCAGCTCACCAAGGTCCTCGTCCGTGGTGAGGAGCAGGGCCCCTTCCCCCCGGGCCAGGGCCAGAACCTCAGGGTCTTTCATCCCCGGGCGCATCTCCAGGACCAGGGCCGCTTCCGGTGTGGGAAAAGGGGCCTCACCCCGCCAAGCCCTCAGGGCGGGGATGCCAATGGCCGTGGCCAGGGCCAGGGTGCCTACCAGGAGGTTCTTCATCTTCACCTCCTGCCCCTTCCCGGGGGGCCGCTAGGCCCCCCTGTCTTCCTCCTCAAAGAGGGAGAGGGGCCAGGGAAGTTTCCCTTGCCACGCCTCCTGCGGCCAATCCTCCTCGGAAGGGGGGCGCATGACCCCGAGCTCCTCCAGGGCCCCCACCAGGAGGGCCAGGACCAGGAGGGGTGCCCCCAAAAGGGCCATGAGGATCAGGAACTCCATCGTCCCCTTCGCTCCAGCCCCCTCAGGACCCGTCGCACCCGCCGCTCTCGCCGCCTTGTGTGGAGGGCCTCGAGGCCCATCCAGGGGGGGAGGGCTTCCCCCTTCCGCCGCGCCGCCATCTCCAAAGCCGCAAGTCTTCCCCGCAAGCTCATCGCCCACCTCTAAAGGGAAGGGGCCCTGGGCCAAACCCCGGGCCGCTATCCTCTCTTCCTTCAGGCCACGGGCCGCTCCCCGGGCCGGGCCTCCCCTACCCGGTAGCGCTCCCGGAACGCCGTTTTGCGGTTGACGATCCCTAGGTGGGAGCGCTCCCCGTAGCCCCCACAATCAGGGCCAAGGTGCTCTTCCCCGACCCCGATTTGCCGATGACGAGGGTGGGGAAGGTTGGCCTACCGCTTGTAAGGAGAAAGGAGTTTCAAAAAGCTGCTGAGGCCGATAATCCTTGTGCCCGCCACCTTTTTGAGCTTGAGGAGATCGTCCTTGTCCCCTGTCACCTAATCGGCCTCTCCAGCCAGGGCGATTCCTAGGATGATGTTGTCGTCAGGATCGGGAGAGTGCTTCACCCCAGGTTGGGGCTTAACCATCAGCGCAGCTTCCCGGAAGCGATTGATGAAAGTACCCACCTCCGCCCGCCTCAAAACGCCAGGGAACTTCTCCCGAAGAACGCGCTTCAGCTCAGCGACTTGCTCTTTGGAGGAGAGGATGTCGAAAGCCTCCTTTTCTAAGCCGAAGTGGAGCACCAGGCGATAAGCTTTACCCTTGGTAAGCAGGGCAGCGATGAGGACGTTGGTATCAAGAACGACCTTCAAGACGGGCGAAAACCTCTTCCTCTGTCAAACCAGAGCGCCCAGCCACCTGGCGCATGAACTCCGCCAGCTCCCGCTTAGCCTTTTTCCGGCGAGCTTCCTCTCGCAGCAAGGCTTGGAGGCGGCGGGCCCAACCAGGGCCGTAGGCCTGCTTAAAGCGTTCAGTCTCCTTTTCCAAGGCAGCAGGCAAGGGCATACCTCCATTCTAGGGCTTACCGTTCCCGAAGCACCCGCCACATCACCCACCCGGCCTAAGCGGCCAAGGTGAAGGCCGCCACTGCCTGGGGGATCTCGCACTTAGGCCCCCCTCGGCCACCTCACGGCTTCAGCTCCTCAGCACCTTCTCCAGGTCTGCCCTTTTGGGAAGGCCAGGAGGCGGGCTTCCGGCCAGCGCTCGCAGAAGAAGAGGCCCAGGAAGCCCCGAGTTGGGGTGATGGAGCCCAGGACCAGGGTCATGCGGTCGGTGGCCTCGGGCTCTTCCAGAAGGGCCTCCACCTCCAGGGGCATGAGCCGGAGGCTTCTCCCTCCATGAACCTCCTCGAGGGCCCTCCTGAGCCCCGGGCTTCCCACCCGGTCCGCCCGCACCATGTGGCCTGCCAGGTACTTGGCCAGCAGGGCGGCGAAACCGTGCCCCCTGGCCTCAGCGTCCCGCCATAGCCCCGTCAGGGCGCTCAGGTCGTCCAGGCGGAAAAGCCCCACCGCTGGGGAAGCCTCCCCTCCCGGCAGGGCCTCCAGGGGCACGGCTACCCAATCCACACCGCTCTCCCCTCGTCATCCAGCAGGGCCGCCCGCAAGGGCTTCACCGCCCCCTCGCCCAGGACCAGGTAGCCGTAGAGGGGCTCGTACTCCTGGCTCAGGGCGATCACCTCCCCCTTGGGCAGGAAGTGGGAGAGGAGGAGGGCTTCTTCCTCTGTGCCCCCGTTGTAAACGCTTCCCAGGTGGAGGTAGCCGTCCCCGTCCAGGTAGGCCCCGGGGGCGTTCAGGAAAGCCCCCACCCCTTCAGGGGTGAAGGCCTCTGCTAGGTGGGGAAGCTCCCGCTTGAGAAGGTCGGCGAAAGCCTCCCGGCTCAGCAGGAGGTTTTCCTCCCGGAGCTTGAGGATCCTCCGCACGTCCTCCAGGCGCTCCGGGCGCACCTCGAGGGCCTCCAGGTAGACCGCCTCATACCCCATGTTCTTCCTCCACCTGCAGGGCCACCATCCGCTCCCCAAAACGCTCCAGGAGGTCCTCAAAGTCTTCCAGGCTCCGGGCTTCCTCTTCCGTCAGAACGACGATGTGCGTGATGGGGTTGTAGTCCTTGGTGTCCACGTTCACTCCGTACACGAACCGCCTCATCCCTTACCTCCGCACCAGGTAGTAGCCCCCCGTGGGGCTCTTCCGGGCCAGGCCCTCCTCCTTGAGCCAGGTCCTCAGGCTCTCCCGTATCTCCTCCAGGGCCTTAGGCAGGTAGCCCTCGTACTCCTGTTCCGCCTGGAGGTTCATTTGGGGTAGAGGCCCCAAAGAGGAGGTTGAGGAGGGCCACCGCCTGCTCGGGGGTGAGTTTGAGCTCCTTCATCCCGCCTCCTTTCACCCTGGACCGGGGGGCCTTCAGGCCCCCCTGCCCTAGGCCGCCTGGAGCTCAGCGAAAAGGGGAATGCGCTTATCTCCCCTAGCCCCCTCCCGGGCCGCCTCCCGCCAAGCCTCGGGCAGGGGCAGGGAGAGAAGGGTTTGGGCCAGGATGGGATCGGCCCGGAGCCTCCGGGCCACCAGGGCTCCGGCCCTCCGCCCCTCCCGCCCTCGCAAAAGCTCCTGGAAGAGCCTGCTCCTCAGGAAGGGGAGGCCGAAGAGGGCCTCTTCCAGGAGCCCCTGCAGGATGCGGCTAGCCCTTCCCTCCGGTGTCTTGGGCAGCACAGAAGCCTCCCTCACCTGGGCCTCCCGTGTCTTCCCGGGTGGCCGCTGGGACCTCTGAGCCTATCCCTAGCCCCCTCAAGCGTCCAAGAGAAAGGCCTCCACCTGGGCGTACTCCCTCTGGGCTGTGGTCCAAAGCGCTTTGCCTTCCGCCATGGGATCGTACCGGGCCTGCCAGCTCAGCCCCAAGAGGCGCTCGTAGGCCTTGCGCACCTGCCGGGGAAGCCCTGCCCGCTTTAGAAGGCTCTGGGCCTGGGCGTAGCTCTGAGGGATGGGGGCTTGGGGCAAGCGCTCCAGGGCCCAAGCCAGGAGAGCGTGGTGTACCGCATAGAAGAGCACCACCGCTGCCCAGCGGGGGCTTTTCTCCGAAAGGGCAAAGGCCAGGGCCAGGTCTTCCCCAGCCCTGACCCGCCGCGCTTCCGCCTCAGTCATGGGGCACGAGGATCACCGCTACTCCCAGGTCCAACTCGTCCTCCAAGTCCAGGAAGGCCTCCTGGAGGTGATCGATCTCCTCCGGGGAAACCTCCCGCCCGTAGAAGGCGATCCCTTCCACCCCGGGCAGGGGCTCCCCGCTGAGGCTTCTGAGGCTCCACCTCCGCACCACCCCCCGGGCCTGGGCCTCCTCCAGGAGGGCCTCCCCCCGGCGGGCCGCCTCCAGCACCTTGGGGGGCAAGGTGGCCTGCATCCCCTTCATGCTACCTCGCTCCGCCGCGGCTTGAAAGGTGGCGTACCCAGGCACCACCACGGTGAGCCCTTCCCAGAGGTCAGCTTGGTCACGGGCGCAGCCCGTATCTTGCGGAGTCCGCTGGTTTCCAGGAAGAGCACGCCTATCTTCAGGGCTTCCTTGAGGTAGTCCGTGGTGGCCTTGCCCTCCCGGGGCACCACGGGTTCGGGCAAACGGGGCTTTCCAGGCTTGCGCGGGAGCAGGACCACGAAGCCGTCGGCCCTGAGGTCCCTGAAGGGGGTTGTACCCGCTTTGACCACCTTAGCCATCCTGACCAGAGTCCACAAGAAAAAGGAGCGGCCCCGGGAGAACCCGTTTCCCCCAGCCCCGAGGGCACCTTGCCACCTCTCGCCGGGGGGCCACCAGGCCCTCTGGGCCCTTGACAGCGGGTTCGCATATTTGCGAATATAGGTACGGGTCCTCGAGGGTTCCATCCCCAAGAGGCTTCAGTTTGGAGGGGAGGTCGCTATTAGCGGAAAGCTTGTGCCTCCTAAGTACCGCGAGCTTCGGCGCTGGCTTCGGCAAGCGGGCTTTGAACTCCAGCCCGGAAGGGGCAAAGGCGACCATGAGGTGTGGAAGCACCCGGATGGGCGCCTGGTGATCCTGGATCCTGGCAAGGATCCACCTCCCCTAGGCACCTTCAAGAAAATGCTTCGGGATGCCGGGTTGCCCGAAGAACCCTTCCAGGAGCGGGGTAAGGCGAGGAAGCAAAGGGGTTGAAGCGGGGCGCTGACCCCGGGAAGGAACGGCGATGAAAGGTTATCCCTGCTACTTGGAAAGGGACGGGGAGGGCAGGTGGGCAGGCTTTGCCCTGGACCTGCCCGTTTACGCCTGGGGCAAGGCCACTCCGGAGGAGGTGGAGCGGAGCCTGGCCAAGGGCCTGGCCCTGGCCCTCCTGGCGTTCCAGGAGGAGGGCAGGCCTCTCCCCCCTCCCGGCCGTCCCCTGACCCCTGAGGAGGAGGGGGAGAGGGACCGGGAAGGCTACCTCCTGGTCTACGTGGAGCCCCACCCCGTCAACCCCACGAGCCTGGAGCTCCGCAGGGCCCTCAAGGCCAGCGGCCTCACCGCCCGGGAAGTGGCGAAGCGCATGGGCACCACCCCTTCCGCCCTTTCCCGCCTCCTCGATCCCTTTTACTTCGGCCACAGCCTGGAGAGCCTGCGCCGCTTCGCCCAAGCCCTGGGCGGCGAAGTGCGGGTCCAGGTGGTAGCCCGGGGGGAAGGCTAGGTGGCCCCCACCCGGTAGGCCCCCATCCCCAGGTGGGCGGCCCTCAGGGCCGGGCGGGGAAGGTGAACCTCCCTCAGCACCCTGTAAGGTCCCCGGAAGGGCCAGCCGGGGAGAAAGGCCTCGAGGCGCTCCAGGTGGGGCGGGAGGGGCTTGCCCTCGGCCATGGCCTTCAGGCTCCGCTCGAAGAGGAAGCGCCTTCCCTGGCCGTCCTGGACCATCCCGTCCCCCCCGTGCGCCGTGGCCCGGAAGACAAGCCCCGCATCCTCCAAAAGGAGGGCGTAGTCCCTCTCCCTGGCCCGCCCGCTTACCCCAAGGGGCTCCCCCCCTCGGAAGGCGACGGCGAAGCTCCCGGCGATTTGGGCGTAGGCCTTGAGCCGTTCGCTGGCCTGCATGAGGTCTGGAGTCGTCCCTTCCATAGCGTCCGCCACCGGGGGGCACCCGTGCCCCCTGGCTTTGGGGCTGGGGTGGGGAGTTCCCCCTGGACCTCGAGGCCCCCAGGAGGGCCCCGGGGTCAGGGCCTGGGGGGGAGGGCCTCGAGGGGGGCGGGGAAGAAGCCTACCCACCCCTTGGCGGATGGCTCTTCAGGTAAGCTCACCCCCCGGGCCGAGCGCTACAAAAGCCTGCTCACCCCACGGGGCGGGCAAACCAAAAGCGTGCTCGCCCGCGGGAGCGTGCATAGCAAAGGTGACGGGATTTTGGGGAAAGTAGGGGTAATCGGGCAACACTTGCAAGCATCACCCCCGGGGGTGATCGCAACCGGGCAGAAAAGCGAAAACCCCGGAAGGATAAGGGCGTCCTTCCAGAGCTACAAGGTTGGAAGGCGCTACTCCAGCACTACCTGGGGCTCAAAGCCCGCCCAGGTGGCCGCGGCCAGGATCTGCCCCAGGGTAGCACCCCGCACCCTGAGGGCCGGGTGGGTCCAGTCATGATCATCCCCCCTTATCTGGGGAGCGGGGAAAGAGGGGGGTTGATGCCCTTTAAGACTTGGCCTTATTCTACCCTTTAGGCGGCAAGCGGTCCGCAGAAGCTCAGAAGTGCACCGTAATGAAATCCCGCCCAAGCTCCACAAAGGTGTGGGCTTCCATGAGGGAAGCCAGGGTAGGCAGGTTGCGCAAGAAAAGCCCTTCCAGGTCGCGGTTGCGGATATTGCCGGTGGAGATAAGCAGGAGCTTGTAGGGCTCCTTCCGGAGGAAAAGGTCCTGAACAAAGTCCCCGTCCTTGGTGACCACCACCCGCCGCTCCCGGAGGGAAAGGGCGCATATCTCCCGGTCTGGCGTGGCATTGCCTAGGGGAAGCTCGCTGGTGTGCACAGCATCGTAGCCCACTTCCCGCAAACGGCCCACCCGCCGGAGGGGAAGGTGGGCGTCCACCAGAAAGCGCAAGGGCTCCTTCACGCCACCCTTAGGACGGTCTTCACCTCGGCCAGCTTGGCGGCGTAGAGGAGAACCGCCTGGAGATCCTCGGGTTCCAGGTCAGGGTAGTCTGCCAGGATCTCCTCCGGGGTCATGCCCGAGGCCAGGAGTTCCAGGAGCACCTTCACCGGGTAGCGCAACCCCCGCACCGTGGGCTGTCCATGGTTGACCTCGGGGTCCACGGTGATGCGGGCTAGAAGCTCGGCCTGCTCCATGGCCTCATGATACCGGGGCGAAGCACGGAATTGTGGTCAGGAGGTGCGGGCCTGCCGCAGTGCCCTCTGAGGTGGGTGGGGCCACCTCTTGGGCCAGGTCAGGCGGAGCCCCAGGACTTCTTTGGGCCTCAGTTTTCTCCAGACGAAGCCGTGCTTGCCCATATCGGGGAATGCATAACCCAAGAAGGTTTGCAAGGCAAGCTCGCCGGGGGCATCCGGACTTCCCGGGAATGCAACACGTAACAACAGAGAACCCTACCACTCGCCCAAACGCACCCCCTCGGGCTCCCTGCCCTCCAGGAGGTCGTCAAGGGCTTGGGCCAGGTCCGGGTAGAGGAGGTTGCGAACAGTTGCCCCCCAGCCCCCCTTTCCCCACCCCACACCCAGTCCTGCTCCCAAATCCCGTCTTCCCCCACAGCTCCCCCTCCGCACCCAGCAAAGGGCTTGAACCCTTACAATGCTCCCAGGAGGCCGAGTCGTGAAGAGGGGAAAGAAGAAGGGAAAGAAAGGGGAGCCCAAGCCCTACACCGGCCTGGAAGCCCTCCTCCTCTTCCCCGACCACGGGGACTACGTGGCCACCCTTGGTCACGGGCGTAGCCCGTATCTTGCCCTCATGCGCCGCTTCTCCGCCGCCTTCCGCTTCGCCTACAACAGGCTTCTGGAGGGGGAAAAGCGGGAGGATCTGAAAAAGGAAGACGGCCCCCTCTGCACCCTCTTCTGCCTCAACACCCGCTACGCCGACGACGCCCTCCTGAAGGCCCAGGCCCTCCTCACCGCCCAAAGGGAGCTGGGGGAGAACCCCCG
Organism: Thermus tengchongensis; assembly: GCF_021462405.1. NCBI lineage: Bacteria > Thermotogati > Deinococcota > Deinococci > Thermales > Thermaceae > Thermus > Thermus tengchongensis. Next base: position 16,532 of record NZ_JAKEDU010000010.1, read on the forward strand.
CAAGGTGGTCTTCGGGGGGAGGAAACTTCTTGCAGACCTGGCCCGGCTCAAACGGAGCAACCTCCCGCTCTATGAGCGGAAGAAGGCGGAGTGGCGGGAAAGGCGCAAGGGCACCCTCTACGCCCGTGGGGATAAGAGCAAAAAGGGCAACCCACACCTGCGCTTGGTGGTGCAGGACGGAAGCCTCTTCGGGGCCCCTACACCCCAAATGAACCTCTGGCTTCAGATCAACCTGGGGGAAAAGCGCTACGCCTGGGCCCTGGTGAAGACCTCCCACCCCAGGCTCCAAGCGCTTCTGTCCCGGGTGTATGCCCATGAGCCCTACAACGTGGAACTCGCCTTGCGGGAGGGGAGGGTCTACGCCCTCTTCTCCTGGGAGGAGGAGCTTCCTCCAGTTTCCCTCACCCAGGAGGGGGGCGTCCTGGCCCTGGACGTCAACGCCGACCCCTACGGGCTGGCCCTGGCGGTGGTGAACCCGGACGGGAGCCTCAGAAGGCACCTCACCCTCTTCCTGGAGGAGGTGGACCGGGCCAAGAACCGGGGGGCCAAGGAGATCGCCCTCTGGCGGATGGCCCACCAGATCGTCTCCCTGGCCCAGGAGGAGGGGGTGGCCATCGCCACGGAGCGGCTGAAGCACCTTCCCAAGGGCAGACGGGGAGATGGTCTTGGGCCTGCTTTCCGCCGCCAAGCCCACCGCTTCGCCTACCGCTCCCTCCTGGGGAAGGTGCACGCCTTGGCCCGAAAGCGGGGCATCCAAAGCCTGGAGGTGAACCCCCAGGACACCTCCACCATCGGGATGCTGAAGTACGCCCCCCTCCTGTCCTTGTCCAAGGACGTGGCCGCGGCCTACGTGATTGGCCGNGGGTTCAAGGAGGAGATCCCCAAACCCCTCAAAGCCCTCCTCCAGGACCCCTCCTTTCACGACCGCCCCCGCCGCTTCTACGAGGGGCGGATAGCCCAGCTCAAGGAGCGGCACCGTGAGGAGAAGAACCCCTACCTCAAGCGCAAGCTCAGGCGGGAGCTTGCCCAGATGAGAAAAGCTCTCGCCACCCTTCCAAGCCTTCAGGGTGAGCCAGGCGGCCCTGCGGGGTCTACCGCGGGAAGGAACCCCCAGGGCATCCACGCCTGGCGAGCCCTGAGGGTAGGCCTTTTCCTTCCCCTCCTTGGGCGGAAGGTGCCGAGGGATCTCTCGGTCCTCAAGCCCATCCTGCTGGGATCGTGGGAGGGGTGGAAGGGAGGCTTAGACCCTCATCCTGGTGGGGGGTCGGCTGCTGCGGATGCCCACCTACGCGTGGGGGTGGGTAGTGGTGGCTAGGGTTGACCAGGCGTGGATCCCTCGCATCCCAACATGAGCGCCGTGGGGTGAGGGGGAGCCAGTGGCGCAAGCGGCCCCGGACCTTTTTGGAGGTGAAGCATGCGCAAGCTAAGTACCCCGTCGTGGCGCAAGCCACGACGGGGTACTTAGGGCCCCAAAAAGGCCATGAGCACGCCACTTTGGCTTTGGCTGGTGGGGCAACCTTTGCGCGGGGGTACTTAGATAGGCTTTGTCCACCGCTCTTCCTGCCCATTGGTCCTGGGCGAAGCTCGCATCTGGCGGCAACCCCCATGCGCTAGCCCTTAAAAAGCTCGAAGCCAAAGGGCGGGGAAAAGGGCTAGGATCACCCCCGCCACCACCCAGCCCAAGGCCAAGCCCAGGGTGCCCTCCGCCCGCTCCTTGGCCCAAAGGAGTCCGGCCCCCAAAAGAAGGAGGAGGAAGGTGGGCCCGGGCACAGCCACGGCGAAGAGCAAGACCGCCAGATGGGGAGCGAGGTCCCGGTACCGCTCCCTAAGGACCAGGGGGACCAAGCCGCGGAAGAAAGGCTCCATAAGGGCCAGGCCCAGGAAGGCCAGGAGGTTTAGGGGCAGGGTGCCAAGCCCCAGGAACCCCCGGGCCCAGCCGTAGACAAAGAGCAATAGGACCAAAGCCGGTCCCACCCAGAACCCTTCGATCCATGTGGACCAGGGACCCAGCAGGGCGGGAAGGCGGCTTCGGAATCCCTTGAGGAGAAGGAGGTTTACGAAGAGCAAAAGCCCATAGAACAGGTAGAAGCTGGGGAGGATCAGGTCCTTTTGGTAAGGGGTGATGAGGGCTAAGGCGTTGCCGAACAGGGCTTTTCCCAGGAAGAGGGTCAGCAGGAGCGATACAAGAAGACCCCCCAGGAGGGTCAGGTAGAGGCTTCCTGGCCCCGGCAAGGGATCCTCCACCACCTCGAGGGTGCGCAAGGGCTCGATGCGGCTTTCCCCCAGGAGGACCAGGAGCAGGAAGGCCAGGAAGACGATAAGCCAGGGCCAGGCCTGGGCCAGGAAGCGGGCCGGGAGGTTTTCCAGGGCAGAAAGCTGCTTCAAGGCCGCCTGCCCCTGGGCCAGCTGGCCCTGCCCCAGGTAGGCCAGGGCCAGGAGGGAAAGGGCTTGGCTTTGTAGTTTGGGCTGGGCCGAAAGCTCCGGCAAGAGCCCCTCCAGAATAGGGATGGCCTCCTGGGGCTTCCCCGAGAGGAAGAGGAGGCGGCCTTGCTCCAGCCTTTCCGCTGGGGTGGAGCCCAGAAAGGCCAGGCCCTCCTGGGGCCTTCCCAGGGCCAGATGGAGCCGGGAAAGCAAAAGGCGCGCCTCGGGGGTGGAGGGCAGGCCTTGGGCCAGCCTCAAGGCTTCCTCGTACTGGCGGAGGGCCTCGAGGGCCATGGCCCGCAGGAGGTTGGCCTCAGGCCCCGGGGGGAGGGAAAGCCTGAGTACCTCGGCGGCCTGGCCCTTTTGCAGCAGCAACCGGGCGCGAAGGAGCTGGGCCTCCGGCTCATCCCCTAGGCGTCCCAGGTAGCTTTCCGCCTGGGCCAGGTCCCCCCTTTCCAGGTGGATGCGGGCGAGAAGGAGGAGGCTTGGCCGGTGCTCCGGATCGCTGGTGAGGGCCAGCTCGCAGGTGGCCTGGGCGCTGTCCAGTGCCCCTCGTTGGTATAGGCGCTGGCAACGGGCGAAATACTCTTCGGCTCCCTGGGCCAAAGCGGAGGAGAGGAAGTGTAGGCCCAGGAGAACCAGCAATCCCCCAATAAGCCTCATGCCTTCCAGTTTACGCCCTCCCTCTCTTGTACCGGGTATAATCCCCCGCGGGTGAAACCCATGAGGCGCTGGATAACCGTACTTGCCGCGATGGTTTGGGTTGCTGGCCTGGCCCAGGCGCCCCAGGTGGCGGCCCTGGTGGACGCGGGGCGGTTTCAGGAGGCCTACGAGGCGGGGCTGAAGCTGGGCACCCCTGAGGGCCTGGCCCTGGGGGCCAAGGGGGCGAGCTTCTACGCCATGTACCAGGCCAAGCCCGAGGAGAAGCGGGCCTGGTTTGAACGGGCGGAGAAGGCCGCCTCCCAGGCCATCGCCAAGGCCCCGGACTACCCGGAGGGGTATTTTGAGCGGGCCCGGGCCCTGGGCAGGCTTTCCCAGTTCAAGGGGATCCTCGAGGCCCTGGCCGAGGGCCTGGCCCCCAAGATCAAGGGGGACCTGGAGAAGACCCTTAAGCTCAAGCCCGACCACGCCGGGGCCATGGTGGCCCTGGCCCTCTGGCACTTTGAGCTGGTGCAGAAGGGCTGGCTGGTGGCCGCCACCCAAGGGGCGGACGCCTCCCGGGTGGAGCCCCTCATGAAGAAGGCCATGGAGCTGGAGCCTGAGGTCATCATCCACCGGGTGGAGTACGCCAAGGTCCTGGCCGCCTGGAACAAGAAGGAGGAGGCCAGGAAGCAGCTGGAAACCGCCCTCGCCCTCCCCGCCAGGACCGCCGCTGACCGCTACGACCAGGAAAGGGCCCGGCAGGAGCTGGCCAAGCTGAAGTAGGCTCCTGCCGGGGTCCCCACGGGGCCGAAGGCCTCGTGGGGCCTTTCACTTTGGGGTGGGAAGCCTCAGGCCAAGCCGCCTGCCGAAGACCCGGAGGAGGACCGTGGCCAGGGCCCCGGCGAAGAGGGAGGCTTCCGGGTGGGCGCCGTGGAGGGCGTAGACCAAAAGCGCCCCCACCAAAGCGGCGGAGGCGTAGAGGTCCCCCGCCCGGTAGAGGATGCCGGGCACCTCCCCGGAGAGCACGTCCCGCAAGACCCCGCCTCCCACTCCCGAGAGGGTGCCCGCCAGGGCCACCCCAAAGGGCCCAAGCCCCGCCTCCAGGCCCCGCTCCGCCCCTAAGGCGGCGAAGAGGCCGAGGCCCAGGGTGTCCAGGTAGTAGATGGGCCTTTCCAGGGCCTGCACCCTGGGGTGGAAGCGGAAGACGAGAAGCCCCACCAGGACAACGCTCCAAAGAAGGGGTTCGTTCCTCAGGGCCGTGGGGGGCAGGGTGCCCACCAGGACGTCGCGGATGGAACCGCCCCCCACCGCCGTCACCGTGGCCAGGACCAGGACCCCGAGGAGGTCAAAGCCCTTCTCCACCCCCTTCAGGGCCCCGGTGGCGGCGAAGACCAGGGTGCCGAGCCAGACCAGGGCCTCAACCATCCAAAAGCACCACCGCCCGGGCCTGCACGTGCTCTGGCGCCAGGCCCTCCGAGGTCTTGAAGGTGAGGCCGATGCGGTCTATGGGCAGGCCGAGGAGGCGGGAGAGGTTTTCCAAGAGGGCCTCCCGGTGGGGAGAGAGCTTGGGCCGGTCCAGGATGAGGACCAGGCTCGCCTGCACCAGCTTCCCCCCCCGCGCTTCCACCTGGCGCAGGGCCTCCTTCAGGAAGACCTCGCTCCGCACCCCCTGCCAGCGGGGGTCGGTGTCGGGGAAGTGGAGGCCGATGTCCCCAAGGCCGTAGGCGGAAAAGAGGGCGTCGGTAAGGGCGTGCAGGGCGGCGTCCCCGTCGGAGTGGGCCAGGGCCCCGTGGGGGCTTGGAATCAGGAGGCCGCAGAGGTATAGGGGTTTTCCCTCTATAAGGCGGTGGCTATCCTCCCCGTAACCTAGGCGCATGGCTATACTTTAGGGCATGCCGAGCTTTGCGGAAGCCCTAGCCCTCATGGAGGCTTGGACGGAAGGCGAGTCCCTGAGGCGGCACATGCGGGCGGTGGAGGTGGCCATGCGGGCCTATGCCCGCCGCTTTGGGGAGGACGAGGAGCTTTGGGCCGTGGCCGGCGTCCTCCACGACATGGACTACGAGAAGTACCCCCAGGAGCATCCCTACCGGGGGGTGGAGGAGCTAAGGCGCTTGGGCTACCCGGAAGAGGTCCTCGAGGCCATCCTGGGCCACGCCTCCTACACCGGGGTGCCCCGGAAAAGCCTCATGGCCAAGGCCCTCTTCGCCGTGGACGAGCTCACGGGCCTCATCACCGCCGCGGTCTACGTGCGCCCCGACCGCTCCATCCTGGGCCTGGAGCTCCCAAGCCTCAAGAAGAAGTTCAAGGACAAGGCCTTCGCCAAAGGGGTGAACCGGGAGGAGATCCGGATGGGGGCCGAGGACCTGGGCCTTTCCCTGGATGAGCACATGGCCTTCGTCCTCGAGGCCATGAAGGAGAAGGCCGACCTGTTGGGCCTCCGGTAGTTGCCCCTCTTGGCCTTTCCCGCTAGGGTGAGAGGCGTGGAGCTACCCGACCTCACCCCTTACCTGGGGCAGATGACCTTCGGCGGCCTGGCGGGCTACGCGGTGGGCTACGCCCTGAAGAAGGTGGGCCGCCTCCTGGCCATCGGCCTCGGCCTCCTCTTCATCGCCCTGCAGCTCCTGGCCCAGGCCGGGTACGTCCAGGTGGACTGGACCCGCATCCAAAAGGACGTGGAGCCCCTCCTCCAGCAGCCGGGTCTGCAAAGCCTCTGGGAAAGGCTACTCCAAACCCTCACCTACAACCTCCCCTTCGGGGCCAGCTTCGTGGGGGGGTTGCTCTTGGGCCTGCGGGCGGGGTAGGTGCTTTACCCCTTAACCGCTCCGGCGGTGAGCCCGGCCACGATGCGCTGCTGGAAGACCAGGACCAGCACCACCAGGGGCACGGTCACCGCCACGCTGGCGGCCATGATGGACCCCCAGGGGATCTCAAAGGGCGTGGCCCCCCCAAAGCTGGCGATGGCGGGGGGCACGGTCTTGACCGCGTCTCCCACGGTAAAGGTCAGGGCGAAGAGGTACTCGTTCCAGGCGGCGATGAAGGAGAGGAGCCCCGTGGTCACGAGCCCCGGCCCCGTGAGGGGGAGCATGATGCGGAGGAGGGTTTGTAAGGGCGTGGCCCCATCCACGTAGGCGGCTTCTTCCAGCTCCCGGGGAAGCCCCCGGAAGTAGCCCACCAGCACCCAAACGGTGAAGGGCAGGGTGAAGAGGAGGTAGGAGAGGATGAGGCCCAGGTGAGTGTTGAAGAGGCCCGCTTGCCGAAGGAGCATGAACAGCCCTCCCAACACGGAGATCTGGGGGAACATGGTCATGGCCAAGACCAGGTAGAGCACGGCGTTCCGGGGAGGGAAGGGGAGGCGGCCCAAGGCGTAGGCGGCCAAGACCCCCAGGACCAGGGAGAGCAGGGTGGCCCCGCCCGCCACCAGGAGGGAGTTCAGCAGGTTGCGACCGAAGTTCGCCTGCAGGAAGACGCTCTTGTAGTGTTCCAGGGTGAAGGGCAGGGGCAAAAAGCTGGGGTCGGCGGCGAAGAGGGCACCCGAGGGCTTGAAGCTGGAGATGACCGCCCAGTAAAAGGGGAAGACGCTGTAGACCACCACGAAGATCACCAGGAGGTAGAAGAGGGTACGGCTCAGGATGCGGGAAAGCGGCTTCATTTCAAGGCCTCCTTCCCCAGGGTGCGCATGTAGAAGACCACGAAAAGGAAGATGAGGACCAGGATGGCCACGCTGATGGCCGAGCCGTAGCCCAGGTCCTGGAAGTCGATGAGGGTCTGGCGGTTGTAGACCGCCAGGGTGCGGGTGGCGGGGTTCACCCCGCTCATCACGAAGATGACGTCGAAGACCCGAAGCGCGTCCAGGGTGCGAAAGATAAGGGCCACCACCAAGGCGGGGGTGAGGAGGGGGAGGGTGATGGTCCAAAACTGCTGCCAGCGGGTGGCGCCGTCGATGCTGGCCGCCTCGTAAAGTTCCTCGGGGATGAGTTGTAGCCCCGCCAGGAGGAGAAGCGCCATAAAAGGGGTGGTCTTCCACACGTCCACGGCGATGATGGCGGGCAGGACCAGCTCAGGACGGGCCAAGAAGGCCACCTTCTGGGCCAGGAGGCCGAGCTTCACCCCGAGGACGTTGATGACCCCGTAGACGTCGTGGAGCATCCACTGCCACATCTTGGCGGAAACCACCGTGGGGATGGCCCAGGGGATGAGGATGGCGGTGCGCACCAATCCCCGTCCCTTGAAATTGGAATGGATGACCAGGGCAATGGCCAGCCCCAAGAGGGTTTCCAGGCTGACCGAGATCACCGTGAACTTCACCGTGTTCCATAGGGCCTGGCGGAAGTCGGGGTCTTGGAGGAGGAAGCGGTAGTTCTCCAGGCCCACGAACTGGGGAGGTTCCACGAAGGCGATGTCGGCCTTGAAGAAGGACCAGTAGAAGACCTGGGCCAGGGGATAGCCGGCCACCAGGGCCACCACCAGGAGGGTGGGGAGGACCAGAAGCCAGGCCAGGCGGACTTGCCGTTGCGTGAGCATGATGCTTGAGGATAGCCCGCCGGGGGGCCTAAAGGCCCCCCGGGAGATCAAGGGCTTAGCGCAGGATGCGGCGGATGCGGCCCTCGAGGTCCCTCACCGCCACCTCTCCGGTCTTACGCCCAGTGAGGACGCTGTGCACCTCGGTCCAGATGGCCTCGGATACCTGGTTGTATTTGGCCCCGGCCACGTCGGAGGGGCGGGAAACCGCATTCTGGAAGACGGGGAGCAGGTCTTTGAACCAAGGGTTCTTAGCCAGGACGTCCTTGTCGGTGTAGAGGGCGGGGCGGGTGGGCAAGCGGGAGAGCCGCACGGCGTTGTCCTTCTGCACCTCGTAGGAAGCCAGGTACCGCACCAGGTCGGCGGCCTCCTTGGGGTAGCGGCTGTAGGCGGAAACCATAAGCTGCCAGCCCCCCAGGGTGGCGGCGTTGGGCGCGTCTGCACCGCCTTTGGGAAGGACCGTGACCCCGAACTTGCCGCGGATGGGGCTTCCCTCCGCCTGACCCAAGGCGTAGGCGTAGGGCCAGTTGCGCATGAAGAGGCTATTGCCCTGCTGCCAGACGTTTCTGGCCTCCTCCTCGGCGTAGCTGGTGACCCCAGAGGGGGCGATGGTGCCCACGAAGCGGCGGATGGTGTTGAGGGCCAAGGCGGCGCGCCCGTTGTTGATGCTGATGGTGCCGTCGGGCTCAATGATGCGCCCGCCCTTGTGGGAGTAGATCCACTCCAAGGCGTCGCAGGTGAGGCCCTCGTAGGCCTTGCCCTGGAAAACAAACCCCCAGAAGTCGCGGTTGCCCGCTTTGCGCTCTCCCTCCATCACCTTTTTGGCCATCTGCTCCAGCTCGGCCCAGGTGCGGGGCGGGTTCTTGAAGCCGTATTTTTCCAAGAGGTCCTTGCGGTAGTAGAGGATGCCCGCGTCGGTGAAGAAGGGGATGGAGGTGAGCTTGCCGCGGATGGTGTTGTTCTGCACGATGCGGGGGAAGAACTCTTTGAGTTCCGCCTCAGAGAAGAACGCCTTGAGGTCGGCGGCGTGGGGGGCCACAATGCCCGGCCAGATGACGTCGATCATGTAGACGTCCACGTCGGGGCTCTTGGCCGCCCAGTACTGCTGGTAGAGGGCCAGGCGGTCGTTGGTGTCCGCGGGAGCGTCGATGTACTCCACCCGGGTACCGGTCTTCTTGCCCCAAGCCTCCACCATCTCCTTCATCCAGCGGCCCCCCTCGCCCACCGCGGTGGAGTCCCCGGCTACCCGGATGATGGGGCCCGCCTGGGCCCGCACCACCGCAGGCCCCAGAACGAAGCTGGCCGCAAGCCCCACGCCCGCCTTCTTGAGAAAATCCCTACGCCTCATATCATCCTCCTATGGAAGCTTTTCCAAGTAGGAATTATATACCTCCCCTCCTAGGATGTCAACACGGGAAGGGGGCGGCGGCGGTGCGGGTGGCGGAGCGCCTGGAACAGGCGGGGAGAAGAGGTAGCCCTAGCTGAGACGCGCTCTTGTTTCCTACACCCAGGTGAGGTCCAGCTGGGCCTCGAGGTGGCCCACCACGAGCCCCCGGTGGTTCCGCACCTCCGGCCGGTCCCAGGGGGTGGGGCCCGGGTCCAGGCCCAAAAGGCGCAAAAGGGCCACCACCGCCACCTCCCGGGCCTGGGCCGAACCGTCCTCCACCTTCAGGGCGATCCCCAGGGGCCCGCGGGGGCTTTCCAGAAGGGCCAGGCCGTAGTAGCCGTCCGCCCCCCGTTTGGCCACCAAGGGAAGCCGCTCCATGAGGAGGGTATCGATGCTCCCCGGCCCCGCCACCAGCTTGGGATGGCGACGCATGGCCTTTTGCACCCGGAAAAGGGGTTCCCGGTAGGCCTCGAGGGCCTCCTCCGGGTGGGCCAGGAGGTAGAAGGCCCGGGCGGCCCGGGCCAGGGGTAGGGCGAAGGTGGGCACGCTGCAGCCGTCGGTGGCGTGGGCGGGCTCCTTCCCGGAAAGGTCGGCCAGGGTTTTGCGGTTTAGGCGCTGCACCGGGTGGTCCGGGCTTTCGTACCCCTCTACCGGGGCCCCCAGGGCCAGGGCGGCGGCCAGCATGCCCGCGTGCTTCCCCGAGCAGTTGTGGTGGAGGGGGGTGGGGCTCAGTCCGGCCGCCTCCAGGGCCCGCCGGGCCTCCCGGGAGAAGGGGGGGTGGACCCCGCAGACCAGGTGCTCGGGGCCCAGGCCCAGCTTCTCCAGGAAGCGGGCGGCCACGGCCACGTGCTCCGGGGTGCCGTCGTGGCTGGCGGTGGCCAGGGCTACCTCTTCTTCGGTGAGGCCAAACCGCTCCACCGCCCCCGTGAGGAAGAGGGCCAGGGCCTGGAAGGGCTTGGCGGAGGAGCGCATGTAGCTCCATAACCCCGGGTTTCCCGCATAGGCCAGCAGACCCTCCGGCCCATGGATGGCCAGGGAAATGCGGTGCCGGTTCTCCACCTGCTCGCCGCGGTAGACGTGGACGAAGGCGTTCACGCTCCAAGTCTACGCCGGGCCTCTTCAAGGAGGGGCTGCCAGTCTAAGCCCAGATAAGGGGAGGGGAGGCCCAGGAGCTTCCCTTCCGCCTTCCTTAGGTTCCGCAGACCCTTGTTCCCGCTCTTGGCCTGGTGCAGGGCCGCCGCCAGGAGGATGAGTCCTTGGAGGAAGCGGCGCTCCTCCCCTTCCGCTTGCCGCCAGGCCTCCTCGAGGACCTCGTGGGCCTCAAAGTATTCGCCCTCCTGGAAAAGGCGCCAGGCCTCCCTCAAGGCCTCCACCCCTTCAGGCTAAACTCCCGCTATGGGCTCCATGCGGGCGATCTTCCTCCTGGCGGCTTGCCTTTCGGGCCAAGCTTTGGGGCTCAGGCTGGCCACCACCACCAGCGTCTACGATTCGGGGCTTCTGGACCGAGTTTTGCCTGCTTTTGAAAGGGCCACGGGGGTGCGGGTGGAGGTCCTGGCCGTGGGCACGGGCCAGGCCCTGCGCTTGGCGGAGCGCAAGGACGTGGACGCGGTTTTGGTCCACGCCCCGGAGCTGGAAGGGGAGGCCCTAAGGCGGGGGGTCTTGGCCGAGCCCTTCTGCCTGGCCCAGAATAGCTTCCTCCTGGTGGGGCCCAAGGGGGATCCCGCCCGGATCCGGGAGGCAGGGGGCATCCTGGAGGCCTTGCGGCGGATCGCCCGGGCCCAGGCGCCCTTCGTCTCCCGCGGGGATCGCTCGGGCACCCATCTGAAGGAGCTGGCCCTTTGGCGGGCAGCGGGCCTAACCCCCCGAGGAGGCTGGTACCTGGAGTCGGGGGCGGGCATGGGCCAGACCCTGGTCCTGGCGGCGGAGAAGGGGGCCTACACCCTCTCCGACCTGGCCACCCACCTCACCGTGGGCCGGAAGCGGGGCCTGGTGGCCCTTTACGCTGGGGAAGACCCCTTGCTCCTGAACCCCTACACTTACTACCTGGTGCCCGGGGGGCCCAAGGCCAAGGAGGCGGCGGCCCTGCGCCGCTTCCTGGCCACGGAGGAGGCCGCCCGCCTGGTGGCAGGCTTGAAGGTGGAAGGGCAGGCCTTGTTCCAGCCCCTGAGGGGGTGGTGTATCATCCCTGGAAGTGGAGGCCGCTGAGCTTTGGGAAATCGCCCTGCGGAGCCTCTGGGTGGCGGGGCTCGCCACCCTCTTGGCGGCCTTGCCCGCGGTGCCCTTGGGGCTTTGGCTGGCCTTGAAGGGGGGCGGGGGCTTTTTCGGGCGGGCGCTCCTCTACGCAGGGCTGGCCCTGCCCTCGGTGGTGGTGGGGCTTTTCTTCTACCTCCTCCTTTCCCGCTCTGGACCCCTGGGCTCCTTGGGCCTTCTCTACACCCCCTACGCCATGGTCCTGGCGGAGGCCGTCTTGGCCTTTCCCCTCATCGCCGCCTTCGTCCTTTCCGGCGCCCGGGGGCGGGTGGAGGAGGTGCGGCTTCTGGTGCGGAGCCTGGGGGGCAGGGAGGGGCAGGTGCTGCCCACCCTCTTCTGGGAAAGCCGCCGCACCCTGGCCGCTGCCCTGGCCGCGGGGTTCGGGGGGGCCATCAGCGAGGTGGGGGCGGCCACCCTGGTGGGTGGGGATATCCGCCACCACACCCGGGTCCTCACCACGGCCATCGTGGTGGAAACCCGAAAGGGGGAGCTGGAAAGCGCCTTGGCCCTAGGGTTTATTCTCCTGGGGGTGGCCCTCTTGGTCACCGCCCTGCTGATCATCCTGGAGCGGGAATGAGCCCGGTTTTGAAGGCCCAGGGGTTGGTCCACCGCTACGGGGATTTTCGCCTCGAGGTTCCCCGCCTCGAGGTGTACCCTGGGGAGATCCTGGCGGTGCTGGGGCCCTCGGGGAGCGGCAAGACCACGCTTCTCCGCCTCCTTTCTGGGCTTCTCCTGCCCGAAGAGGGCCGGGTGGAGGGGGGCTTCCGCGCCTACCTGCCCCAGGCCCCGCCCCTCCTCCGGCGGAGCGTGTTGGAAAACGCCGCCTTCGGCCTCCGCCTCCGGGGGGTGCCCAGGGGGGAGGCTTGGGCCAGGGCTTCCGCCATGCTGGAGCGGGTGGGCCTGGGGGCGAAGGCCCGCCAGCCCGCCCACCTCCTCTCCGGCGGGGAGGCGGTGCGCCTGGCCTTGGCCCGCACCCTCTTGGTGGAGCCGGGGGTGCTCCTTTTGGACGAGCCCACCGCCAGCCTGGACCCGGCCAACGCCGCCCAGGTGGAGGCCCTGCTCCGGGAGGCCGCTGGGGAGGGGAAGGGGGTGGTCCTGGCCACCCACGACCTCTTCCAGGCCAGGAGGCTTGCCCACCGGGTGGTTTTCCTCTTCCTGGGCCAGGTGGTGGAGGAGGCCCCCGCTTCCCTCTTCTTCCAAAGGCCCCAGGACCCGCGAAGCCAGGCCTTCTTGGAGGGGCGTCTGCTTTAGAGGCTTACCCTCCACCCCGGCTGGCGGCCAGGAGGATGCGCGCCCACCAGGCCTGGGCCTTTTCTCCTTCCACCTGCACGAGAAGCTGGGGGACGACGAGGCTTCCCACCCTGAGGGGCTCGGCCTCGGCGAAGCGCACCCGGGCGCCGGGGAGGGCGTAGACTCCTTCCTCTAGCTTTCTCCCGCCCCATTCGCTGAGGTACCTTTCCAAGAGCCAGGCGGGCAAAGCTCCGAAGCGCTGGGCGAAGGTTCCGCCCGCCACCGGGGGGAAGAGGTCCAAGGTGGCTTCCTCCGCCAGGGGGGTGGCAAGCCCGTTTAGGTAGCGCACGTCCCGCCCTTCCAGGAAGACGGAAACCCGCTCGGCCAACGCTTCTCCCTCAAAGAGTTCCTCCCGCATCCGGGGGTAGAGGCGGATGAGGTTTTCCAGCACCTCCCCCACCGTCTGGCCCTCCACCTGGAGCTGGCTCGTTCCCGTGAGGTCGCGGAAGGTGGCGTAGAGGTTGACCTTGGGCATAAGGGGAGTCTAAGGGAAAACCCGGCCCCTTGGGGGCCGGGCCTTGCCCAAAGGGCTTAGTCGGCGGCTTGGGAGAGGATGCCGAGTTCCTGAAGCTTGGCGGGAGGCACCACGCCCCGCTCCCAGCCCCGCTCCCGATAGTACTCCTCCAGCATCAGGTCCAGTTCGGTGAGCTGGCCCTTGGAGCCTGCGCAGTCGGAGGGTTCCTTGAGGAAGCGCTCGGGCAGGTAGTCGGAGCCCTCTGCCCATCCTGCCAGGTTGTTGTAGTAGCGCTCCAGGTTGTAGATGCGCTCCCCGATGCGGAGGATCTCCTCGGGGGTCACGGGCCGTCCCCAGTAGGCGGCAAGCTGCTTGGCGTACTCCTCGGGGCCCTCGGCGAACTGGCTGAACTTGCAGAGGTCCAGGGAATCGGTGAAGGCAGAGAGGTCCTGGAGGAGCTTGGTGAGCTTGCCCTTCCCCTCCCAGGCCAAGGGGTCGGTCTTGTAGGGAACGCCCAGGATCTCCGAGGCGGGGGTGTAGGCCCGGAGGTGGCAGGCCCCGCGGTTGGAGGTGGCGTAGGCGATGCCCATGCCCTTGAGGCCCCTTGGGTCGTAGGCGGGGATGGACTGGCCCTTGACCTCGAGGGCGATCTCCGGGTGCCCGATGCTCTTGGCCCAGCGGGCCGGGCCCTCCGCCAGGCCGTCCCCCACCCCCTTGCGATAGGCGATGGCCTCGATGAGGCGGGCCTCCCCCTCCTTGTCGCCGAAGCGGAGGCCGTCTTCCCCGGTGTAGTAGCCCTTCTCCGTGGCCTCCATGAGGACGGCGATGGCGTTGCCCGTCTCGATGGTGTCCATGCCGTAGGCGTTGCAGAGGTAGATGGCGTACCCGGTCCAGTCGGTGTCCGTGTGGCCTGCGTGGGCCCCCAAGGCCCAGGCGGACTCGTACTCGTAGGATTCGAAGCGGATGGCCTTGCCGTCGATGTGGACCTCCACCATCTTCTTGCAGGCCACGGGGCAGGCGTGGCAGGTGTTGTCCTTGATGAGGCGGTGTTCGCGGATGTACTCCCCGGAGATGGTCTGCACCCCATCGATGCAGGTGTGCTGGGCGTTGAAGGTGGGCAGGGCCCCCATCACGTTGGTGATGTTCATGAGCACGTTGGTGCCGTAGAGGGAAAGCCCTCCCTTCTTGGGGGCGGTCACATTCTTGGGGTCGTTGATGGTGGCCGAGGCCTGGCGGTCGGCCTCCCGCCAGGCTTCCGGGTCCTTGGGCTGGGGCATGGCCTCCTGCTTGCCCACCACCACGATGGCCTTGAGCCGCTTGCTCCCCGCCACCGCCCCGGTGCCCCCGCGGCCTGCGGCCCGCTCGTCGTTGTTGATCCAGTTGGCGAAGCGCACCAGGTTCTCCCCGGCGGGGCCGATGGCCATCACATCGGCATCCTCCCCGTGGCGTTCCCGCAGGATGCGGTGGACCTCGTGGGTGGTCTTGCCCCAGAGGTCGGAGGCGTCGTGGATGGACACCTGCCCGTCCTGGACCAATAGGTAGACGGGTTTATCGGAGGCCCCCCGGATGAGGAGGCCGTCGAACCCCGCCCACTTCAGCTTGGCCGCGGTCCAGCCTCCCATGTGGCTATCCGTGACCGTGCCCGTGAGGGGGCTCTTGGTGACAATGGCCAGGCGGCCCGACATCTTGGCCCGGGTGCCGGAGAGGGGGCCGTTCATGATGCAGAGGAGGTTGTCGGGGCCAAGGGGGTCTACTTTGGGCCCATTTTCAAACACGTACTTAACCCCGAGACCCCTTCCGCCCACATACATCTCCAGGTCCTTGGGGTCGGGGGCGAAGTACTCCACCTGGCCGCTGGAAAGGTCTATACGGGCCAGCCTATGGGCATATCCGCCGAGCATCTGCCACCTCCTTAGGGCTTGGAAGACGGGCACCCGTCGCCAGGAAGGTCTCGCAGGTCTGCCCTGGTTTCGCGGGGATTATACCACGTGGCCCCCGGGGGATTGTGAGGGGGATGACGGGGATAATGGGGGCATGCTGGCCCTTGCGGGCGAGGTCCTGGTGGACCTGATCCTGGAGAAGGAGGCTCCCTTGGGCTTTTCCGGGGTGCTGGGGGGCTCGGCCCTGAACACGGCCACCACCCTGAGCCGTCTGGGCTTCCCCGTGCGCTTCTTCTCCGAGGTGGGGGAGGACTGGCTGTCCCAATGGAGCGAGGAGGAGATGGGGCGGCGGGGCCTCGAGGCCTTCCTGCAGCGCCACCCAGGCCCCATGCCCCTGGCCCTGGTGCGCCTGGGCGAGGGAGGAAACGCCCTCTACAGCTTCCACCGGCCCTTCCAGGCGGCCTACCGGCCTGCGCCAGGGGGGCTAAAGGGGGCCTGGGCCTTCCACTTCGGCTCCCTCTTCGCCCTGGAAGGGCGCACCGCCGGGGGCCTCGAGGCCCTCCTTCAGGAGGCGGAGGGGGAAGGGGCCCTTCTCTCCTACGACCCCAACCTGCGGGCCCGCCCTTCCCCGGAGGAGCGGCGGCGCCTGGAGGGCTACCTGGCCCGGGTGGACCTCCTGAAGCTTTCCCTGGAGGACGCCCAACTCCTTTTCCCCGAGGGGCCGGTGGAAGCGGTGAGGCGCCTCCCCCCGCCCCTCAAGGTCCTCACCTTGGGACCGGAGGGGGCGGTGGCCTTCTTCGGGGAGGAGGAGGTGCGCCTCCCCGGGGAAAGGGTGGCGGTGGCGGACACCGTGGGGGCGGGGGACAGCTTCACCGCCGGGCTGCTCGCCCTCCTCCTGGGGAAGGGGTACGGGAAGGCCAACCTTCCCCAGCTTTCCCTTCAGCACCTGGAGGAGGCCCTAAGAGGGGCCATCGCCCTCTCCGCCCTGGCCTGCACCGTGCGGGGGGCCTATTTGCCGGAAAGGGGGCTTGGAGCCTGGAAGAAGCGCTATTTAGGGGATTAGGAGGACCTTCCCCGTGGTTCTCCGCCCCTCCAGGGCCTCGTGGGCTTCCCGGGCCTTCTCCAGGGGGAACTCGGCCCCGATGCGCACCCTAAGCCACCCCTCCCGCACCGCCTGGAAGACCTCCCCCGCCCGAAAGAGGAGCTCCTTGCGGCTGGCCGTGTAATGGTGCAGGGTGGGGCGGGTGAGGAAGAGGCTTCCCTTCCGGTTCAGGACCTGGGGGTCCAAGGGGGGCACCGGCCCCGAGGATTGGCCGAAGAGGACCAAATAGCCCCTGGGCCTTAAGGCCTCGAGGCTCCCTTCAAAGGTGCTCTGCCCCACCCCGTCATAGACCACGTCCACCCCCCCTCCGGAGAGGGCCTTCACCGCCTGGGCGAAGCCCTCGTAGGGCAGGGCGTAGTCGGCCCCTGCCTCCTTGGCCAGGGCCCGCTTGGCCTCGGTGCTGGCGGTGGCGTAGACGGTGGCCCCCAGCCGCTTGGCCCACTGGATGAGGAGGAGGCCCACCCCCCCGGCCCCCGCGTGCACCAGCACCTGGTCCCCAGGGGCCACGGGGTAGGTGCTCTTGAGGAGGTAGTGAACGGTCATCCCCTGAAGGAGGACCGCGGCGGCAAGCTTGGGGTCCAACCCTTCGGGAACGGGCACGAGCCTTTCCGCGGGCACCACCTGGTACTCGGCGTAGGCCCCTTGCACGTTGGCGAAGGCCACCTTATCCCCTGGGGCCACGCCCAGCACGCCCTCCCCCACCTTTTCCACTACCCCGGCTCCCTCTTCTCCTAGGGTGAAGGGGAGGGGCATGGGGTAGAGGCCCTTCCGCTTGTAGGTGTCGATGTAGTTGACCCCGATGGCCAGAAGCCGCACCAAAACTTCTCCGGGTCCCGGCTCGGGAATGGGGATATCCTCCAGCCGCAAGACCTCGGGGCCGCCTGTCTGGTGAACCCGGACCGCCTTCATGGTAAGCCCCAGTCTACCCCTTAAAAGGCCCTCTGGTACTGGGGGGGTACCTCCGGGACCGCCCCCAAGGCCTTGGCCGCGCGAAAGGGGAAGTAGGGGTCCCTGAGGAGCACCCGGCCCAGGAGGATGAGGTCGGCGCTTCCTGCTTGCAAAAGGGTTTCCATCTGCTCAGGGGTGGTGAGGAGGCCCACCGCTCCCGTCCTCAGGCCCACCCGCTTGCGCACGGCGTCGGCGAAGGGCACCTGGAAGCCGGGGGCCACGGGAACCTTCACCCCGGGCACCACGCCCCCGCTGGAGCAGTCCAAAAGGTCCACCCCCAGGGCCTTGAGCCTTTCCGCGAAGGCCAGGGTGTCCGTTAGGCCCCAGCCCCCTTCGGCCCAGTCCGTGGCCGAGACCCGCACCAGGAGGGGAAGCTCGGGGGGGACCACCTCCCGCACAGCCTGGGCCACCTGAAGGGGAAAGCGCATGCGCCCTTCCAGGCTGCCCCCGTAGGCGTCGGTGCGCTGGTTGGAGAGAGGGGAGAGGAAGGAGGAAAGGAGGTAGCCATGGGCCATGTGGAGCTCGATCACCTGAAAACCTGCCCTAAGGGCTCGTCTAGCTCCTTCCACGAAGGCCTGGAGGATGCGCTCCATCCCGGCCTCGTCCAGGGGTTCGGGTACCGGGTAGCCCGCGTCAAAGGGAATGGGGCTTGGCCCCACCACCCGCCAGCCCAGGGGCTTCCCCCCTTCCCAGGGCCTGGCGGTCCCCGCCTTGCGCCCGGCGTGGGCCAGCTGGATCCCCGGCACCGCTCCTGCTTCCCGGATCCTCCGGGCGAGCTCCCTCAGGCCCGGCAAGTGATCCTCCGACCAGATGCCGAGGTCATAGGGGCTGATGCGGCCCAAAGGTTCCACGGCGGTGGCCTCCACCAGGATGAGCCCCACACCCCCGAGGGCCCGCGTGGGGTAGTGGAGGAGGTGCCAGTCGGTTACCTCTCCCTCCAGGGTGGCGGAGTACTGGCACATGGGGGACATGGCCAGACGGTTTTTCAGCTGGAGGCCGCCGAGTTCCAGGGGGGTGAAGAGCAACCCCATGACCCCATTATGGAGGGCTCTTGGGGGAAAGTGTAAGGAACCAGTTCCCTGGGGGCCGGGTTCTCCCGCGCTCTTTTTTGGGATAGACTGCTCTTATGAACCCCGGCTTCGGTCAGGGGCAAGGCTCCGATCTGGCGGCTGCCTTCCGCTACGTGGAAAGCCTCCTCTTCGGGGATATGGAACGCCCCGGCCTTACCCTCTATGACTTGGAGCGCTTGGTGGGCTACCCTGCCAAGGGGGAGGGTCCTTTGGCCTACACCCTGCCCCGCAGCAAGAGCCTTTCCGGGGTGCGGGCGGTGCGCTTGTACTACTATCCCAAGGATCCCGTCCTTCAGCTCATCGTGGAGATTGAGGATCTGGAGGGGAGAAAACACCTTCGCCACTTCCGCTGGAACGGGTTTACCTGGGAAACCCCCGAGGGGGGACAGGGGGAGCTGAAACCCACCCGGGAGGACCCTGCCTCCGTTCAAGTGGGGGAGGATTTCTTCTTGGGCTTCCCCCAGGAGGAGGCCCTGGAGCTGGAGGAGGCGGTGCGCAAGGGGGAGGCCTCGGGGGTTAAGTACCTCCTATGCCCCCGGTGCCACACCCGGGTCTTTTACGCCCCCTCAGTCCGCCCAGGTGGCCTGGTTTGCCCGCGGTGCGGCAACCCCACCCTCCTCTTCAAGACCCTTTCCGCGGCGGAGGGAACCAAGGACCCCCTCGAGGCCCTGGCGGAGGAGCAGCGGGCTTTGAGGAGGGCCATAGAGGAGCTCACCGCCTACCTGAAGCGGAAACTGGGCCCTTAATCCTGGTTCCCGCTCCATCGTGGCCCAGATGGCCTAGGCGAGGGATTCACCGGGGCTCCTACTCTGGCGAAGCTGGGATGGGGTGGCGTTAGACCCGTGTTCCCGGCTGGCTCCAGCCGGTGTAGGCGTAAAACCTGCCCCGTTCCCCCCCAAGGTAGTCCAGCAGGGGTTCCAGGAGGGGGCGGTGGCCGGAAAGCTTGGCTACCACCTCCTCTGGGGAGAAGAAGCGGGCTTCCACGATGTGCCCGTCGGGGTCCCGGGGGTTCAAAAGCCCCTCGTAACTGGCCCTGAAGGCCATGGCCAGGGTACGCTCGTTCCTGCGGCGGTCCTCCACCTGGATGGCGTAGGCCAGGTGCTCAATGGCCTTCACCCGGAGGCCCGTTTCCTCCCGGACCTCCCGCACCAGGGCCTCCAGCACGGTTTCCCCCGGCTCCACCGTGCCCCCGGGGAGGGTGTAGCGCACCTGGCCCCGCCGGCCCCAGTCGTTCCCCACCAGGAGGACCCGCCCCTGGCGGTCCAACAGGATGGCCGCCACCACCAGGATCTCGCGGCGCATCACGCTTCCATCATGGCCTCCAGCTGGCGCTCCTGGTCGGCCCGCTTGAGGGCCTCGAGAAGGGGCTGGAGGTGCCCCGAGAGGACGCCCTCGAGGTCGTGGGTGGTGAAGCCGATGCGGTGGTCCGTGACCCGGGACTGGGGGAAGTTGTAGGTGCGGATCTTCTCCGAGCGCTCCCCGGTGCCGATCTGGGCCAGGCGGGTCTTTCGGAGCTTCTCCGCCTCCTCCGCTCGCTTCATCTCCAGGAGGCGGCTTCTCAGGATCATGAGGGCCTTCTCCCGGTTCTTGATCTGGCTCCTAGAGTCCTGGCAGGTGACCATGATGCCCGTGGGCAGGTGCACCACCCGCACGGCGCTGTCCGTGGTGTTCACCCCCTGGCCCCCTGGCCCCGAGGCCCGCATCACGTCGATGCGGATCTCGTCCATGTTGAGCTGGAAATCCGCCTCCTCCGCTTTGGGCAAAACCGCCACCGTGGCCGTGGAGGTGTGGATCCGCCCCTGGGTTTCCGTGGCCGGGACCCGTTGCACCCGGTGGACCCCGCTTTCGTACTTGAAGGTACCGTAGGCTCCGGGCCCCCGCACCTCGAAAACCACCTTGGAGAAGCCCCCCAGGTCCGTGGGGTGGGAGTCCAGGATCTCGGTTTCAAACCCCATCTCCTCGGCGAAGCGCAGGTACATCTCCAAAAGGTCCCGGGCGAAGAGGGCGGCCTCCTCCCCCCCGGTGCCGGCGCGGATTTCCACGATGGCGTCCCTCTCGTCCATGGGGTCCTTGGGCAGGAGGTGGCGTTCCAAGGCCTTTTCCAGCTCCGCCTTCCGGGAAAGGAGGGCTTCCTTTTCTGCTCTGGCCACTTCCTTTAGCTCGGGGTCTTCCAGGAGGCCTTCCACGCCTTCCAGGTCCTCGAGGACCTTCCGGTACTCCCGGATGAGGGCGATCACCTCCCCCATCTCTGCATAACGCCGGGAGAGGGCCTGGTAGCGCTTCTGGTCCTTCAGAACCTCGGGGTCGGCAAGGAGCGTTTCCAGCTCCCGGTATTCCTCTTCTAGGCGCCCAAGCTTATCCAGCATACCTTACCTCAGGATACTCCAACCCGGGCTTGCCTTCGGGTTTAGGTATGCCTAAACTGAGGGGCATGGAAACCCCGGTTTTCCTCTATGCTCTCTTGGGAGGCCTCTTCACCTGGGGGCTTACCGCGGTGGGGGCGGCCAGCGTGTTCCTGGCGCAAGAGCCCAGCCGGAAGCTCCTGGATGGGATGTTGGGCTTTGCCGCTGGCGTGATGCTGGCGGCCAGCGTCTTCTCCCTTCTCCTTCCGGGGATGGAAATGGCCGAGGCTCAGGGCATGGTGCCCTGGGTGCCCGCCGTGGTGGGCTTTCTCCTGGGCGGAGCCCTTTTGCGCCTGATGGACCGGTTTCTCCCCCATGTTCACCTAGGGCCAGGGGCGCAGGAGGAGGGGGTTCGTACCCTATGGCGGCGCACCACCTTGCTGATCCTGGCCATCACCCTCCATAACTTCCCCGAGGGCCTGGCGGTGGGGGTGGCCTTTGGAGCCGCGGGGCTTGACCCCACAGGGGCGGCCACCCTGGGCGGGGCCATCGCCCTGGCGGTGGGCATCGGTTTGCAAAACCTGCCCGAGGGTTTGGCGGTGGCCTGGCCCCTGAGGCGGGCGGGCATCGGGGCGGGAAAGGCCTGGTTTTACGGGCAGCTTTCCGCCATCGTGGAGCCCATTGGGGCTCTGCTGGGAGCCCTTCTGGTCACGCAGATGTTCTACCTGTTGCCCTACCTCATGGCCTTGGCGGCAGGGGCCATGGTTTTCGTGATCGTGGAGGAGGTCATTCCGGAAAGCCAGGCGGAGGGCAACGGGGATATCTCCACCTTCGGGGTGATGACGGGCTTTGCCCTCATGATGGCCTTGGACGTGGCCCTGGGTTGATTCCTTTCTTGGGCTTGGGAATCCCTGTTACAACAAGGCCCGGAGGTCCCCCACGACTTTCTCCGTTTCCTCCACCTTGTCCGGGCTAAAGAGGAGGATCAGCTTTCCCTCTTTCACCACGAAGGTGGTGGCGGTGTGGTCCACCAGGTACTCCCCCGGGCCCCGGTACTGGGTCTTCTGGTAGTAGACCCCGAAGGTCCGGGCCACCTCCTGGATGGTTTCCGGGCTTCCCGTGAGGCCCAGGAAGCTGGGGTGGAAGCCCTTGGCGTACTGGTCGGAGATCTGTGGGGTATCCCGCTCGGGGTCCACGCTGATGAAGATCACCTGTACCCTTTCCTGTTCCTGGGGGGAGAGCTTCTCGTAGGCCCGTTTTAAAGCCAGCATGGTGGTGGGGCAGACATCGGGGCAGTGGACGTAGCCAAAGAAGATGAGGACCAACTTGTCCTTATGCTGGGAAAGCTGTACCGGGCCCTGGGGCCCCTCGAGGGCAAAGTCCACGGGCTTGGGATTCAGAAGCCGGGTGCCGTAGAAGCTGTGGGAGCCCTTGGGCAGGAGAAGGTAGGCCACCCCCACCAGGCCGAGGACCAGGAGGACGGGCAAGAGGAGTTTCCCTTTCATCGCATCTCCACCGGTAGGATTACCTTGAGCCTGCTACCGTCTTGGAATTTAAGCACCAGGGTCACCTTCTCCCCCGCTTTTAAGGGGCGTTTGAGCCCTTCCAGCATGAGGTGGTACTTACCGGGGCGGAACTCCACCCGGCCTCCTGGGGGGATGTCCAGGTAGGGCAGGGGGCGCATGCCTAGGACCACGTGGCCTCCCCGGTGCTCCCGGTGGTCCTGGTGGAAGGAAACCCGCTCGGCCACGTCCGTTTCCGCCCCCACCAGGCGCAAGGGGGTCTTCCCCCGGTTTTCCAGGGTCAGGTAGGCGGCGGTGTCCTTCACCACCGGGGGCACCAGGCGGACCCAGCCAGGGATGGCCACCGCCTGGGCCAGGGCCAGGCCTCCCAGGAGGATCAGGAGCCATCTCACACATCCACCTTACCAATCGGGAAGGGGACAAATGTACTCCGCAGTTCAAGCGCTTCCTGGGAGTACGAATGTCCCGTCCCCGGGGCCTACCCTTAGGGTGATGCACCATTTGGGATGGTGGCCTTTTTTCCTGGGCATGGTCCTCGCCGCACCGGTCCTCCAGCTAAGAGGGGAGGTGGAGGGACCCTTGGTCCTGGCTACCCCCGGCCTTTTGCTGGAGGGGAGGGGAGCGGTCCTGCGGGGGGATAAGGGGCACACCCTGAGCCTCCTGGCCCCGGGCATACGGGTGAGGGGGCTGACGGTGGTGGGGGCGGGGCCAGGGGACGACTTCTTTGAGCCGGATGCGGCCATCTACCTCCGGGGTTGCCGGGGGTGTCTCCTCGAGGGGATAAGGGTGGAGGGTGCTCCCACCGCGGTGCGGATGGAGGACTCCCCAAGGGCGGTGGTGCGGGGCCTGAGGGCCAAAGGCCTGGGGGAGTCCCCGGGGGTTCTGGTCTACGGGAGCCCGGGGGTGCGGATGGAGGGGAGCCACCTCCTTGGCTACATGGACGCGGTCTACGTGGAGTACAGCCCGGACATGGTCATCCGGGACAACCTCTTGGAGGAGAACGGGCGCTACGGCTTCCACGTGATGTTCTCCTGGGGGGTGCGGGTGGAGGGAAACCAAAGCCTCCGTAACGGCATCGGCAACGCGGTGATGCACGGGGTGGCCAACCGTGTGCGGGGGAACCTGCTGGCTGGACAGGGGAGCCCGGTGGGCTACGGGCTCCTGGTCCAAGACGAGCGGGGGACCCGGGTGGAGGCCAACCGCTTTCAGGAGAACACCCTGGGTCTGGTCCTCATGGATGCCCAAGGGGTGGAGGTCAAGGGGAACCGCTTTCAGGAAAACGGCACCGCCCTGCGCATCACCCGGGAGCGGGGCGGGAACTCCGCCCGGGTGGAGGGGAACGCGTTTCAGGGAAACCTCTACGACCTCCTGGTGGACGACCCCGAGGCCAAGGCCAAGGTGGTGGGCAACCGCTACGACCGGGCCAGCGGCCTGCCCGTGCCCCACCTGCCCACGGGCTCCTTCGCCCTTCTCCTGGCCCGCCAGCCGGAGCTTTCCCTCTTCGCCCTCTCCCCAGGGGTGCTCCTCTGGGAGGCGGCGGAGGCCCAGGTGCCGGGGCTAAGGCTGGTGGCCCTGGCCGATCCCAAGGCGGAGCCCTTGGCCAGGGAAACCCGGCCCCATGGGGGGTGGCTGGTCCTAGGTCTTTTGGGAGGTGTCCTATGGTGGCGGTGGAGGGCCTGAGGAAGCGGGGGCGGCTCCTAGGGGTGAGCCTCCGGGTGGAGAGGGGCGTGGTGGGCCTTTTGGGCCCCAACGGGGCGGGGAAGAGCACCCTTTTGGCCCTCCTCGCCGGACGCCTAAGGCCCGACGGCGGGGAGGCCCGCCTCCTGGGCCACGCCCCCCGGGACCCCAAGGCCTTGCCCCTTCGGGCTTACCTCCCGCAAAGCCCGAGGCTTTTTCCCCACCTGAAGGCCCTCGAGGTCCTGGAGGGAGCCAGACGGGTAAAGGGCCTGGGGAAAGGGGCCCTGGAGGAGGCGGTGGGGCGCATGGGCCTGGAAAGTTTTCTGCACCGGCCTGTGGCCGTCCTTTCCGGAGGGCAGCGCCAGCGCTTGGCCCTGGCCGTAGCCCTCATGGGGGACCCCCCCATCTGGCTCCTGGACGAGCCCACCGCCGCCTTGGACCCCAAGGGGCGGGAGCGCTTCTGGGCCTGGGTGGGGGCCAAGCGGGAGGGGGTGGTCCTCCTGGCCCTGCACCACGTGGAGGAGGCCCGGCGGGCGGACCGCCTGGTGCTCCTGAAGGGGGGTGAGGTCCTGGAAGAGGGCCCCCCCGAAGCGGTTTTGGGCCTAAGGGACGAGCGCGTTCCCTGGCTAATGGAGGTGCTCTATGAGGAACCGGCGTGAGGTGCTGAAGGTTTTGGGCGGTCTGGTGGTGGCGGCCCCGGTGCTGGCCCAGCACGGGGGACACGGGACGATGGGCGGGGCGGCTCCCACCGCCTCCCCGGGCGCGGTGATCCCCGCCAAGCCCATCCCTTGGGAGGACGGCCAGTGCGCCTTCTGCGACATGCCCATCAAGACCCCGGAGGGGCAGTGGCGGGGGCGCACCTTCCCCAAGGGCTTCTTCGAGCAAACCTATTCCCAGATCGCCTTTGAGAAGCCCAGGCCCGCCCCCCACGACCCCAAGCAGGTGGTGGAAGCCCTGCACTTTGAGAGCATCGCCTGCATGGTGAACTACGCCTGGGTGCACGGGATTAGGGACGGGGAAGGGGCCACCTTCTACGTCACCGACCGGGGGGCCTACGACCCTGCCCGCCCCCAGGAGAGCGTGCGCCTCATCCCCGCCCGTCAGGCCACCTATTACTGGGGGGAGAGGATGATGGTGGTGATGAACGCCCGGCTGGTGGCCTTCGCCGACCCCGCCCAGGCCCGCGCCTTCGCGGAGCGGCACCGGGAAGCCCACGGCCGCCAGCGGTTCCTGGACTTCCAGACCCTCTGGGACCTGGCCCCCTTGCCGGAGATGAACCTGGTGGCCCTTCTGGCCCGGCACGCGGGGCTCTTGGAGGAAGGGCACGGGCACCACGGGCACTAGGCCATGCGGCGGCGTGAGCTCCTGATCGGGGCCCTAGGGGTGGCCCTCCTGGGGCGGGCCCTGGCTGCCCCCCGGGCCCTTAGGGTGGGGGTGGACGCCTGCCCCTACTGCTTCATGACCATCCTGGACGCCCGCCATGCGGCCCAGGCGGTGAACCCCCAGGGGAAGGCCTTCTTCTACGACGACCCCGCCTGCCTCCTGGACCAGCTGAACGGCTGGGGAGGGCCTTCCCTTACCGCCAAGGAGGTCTACCTGGCGGACTTCGCCGAAAGCTCCCGCACCGCACCCAAGTGGGTGGCGGCGGAGAAGGCCCTCCTCTACCACAACCCCCGGATCCGCACCCCCATGGGCTCGGGGCTTTTGGCCTTCAGGAGCCGGGAGGCCCTGGAGCGCCACCTCAAGGAACGGCCCGAGCGGGCCGGGGGGCGGGTGCTCACCTGGGCGGAGGCCCTCAAGGAAGGGGAGAAGCGCACCTGGGTGCCTGCCGACTTCTTCCCGCCGCCCCCCAAGGCCCCATGACCGCCCTCTTCCTGAAGGAGACCTGGCGCAACCCTTGGACTTTGGGGCTTCTGGCCCTGCCCCCCCTCTTGGCCCTGGGCTTCCTGGGCCGGGGGGAGGGGGTGGGGCTAGTGGGGCTTTACTCGGGGCTTCTCCTCCTCCTACCCCCCCTGGTCCTGGGCCTGGGGGTGCCCCTTTTGGCCTCGAGGGAGGAGTGGGCCTTCCTCCTGGGCCTGCCCCTCCGCCCCTTCCGGGGGTTCTTCCTGGGGGCCTTGGGGGTCTTCCTGGGCCTCGGCCTGCCCCTGGCCCTGGGCCTCCTTCTGGGGGCGGGGGTCTTGGGGCTTACTGGAGAAGCCCTTCTCTGGCTCCTCCTCTCGGGGGCGGGGGTGCTGGCCTTCTGGGTGGGGCTGGCCGCCCTCCTTTCCGCCCTTCTCCTGGAGGAAAGGCGGGCCTTGGGCCTGGGCTTCGCCCTCTTCGGCCTCCTGAACGTCCTCTACGGACCCCTGGTGGTGGCCCTGGCGGTGCGCCTCAAGGACTACCCCTTGGAGGGCTTCCTCGCCCTGGCCCTCCTCCTGAACCCCCAGGAGGTCCAGCGGGTGGGGCTCCTTGCAGGCCTGAAGGCCCCCGTCCTCACCGGGCCCGTGGGCTACCTGGTGGCGGAGAGGCTGGGGGAGGTGGGGCCCTTTCTGGGGTTCGCCCACCTCTTCCTCCTTGGCCTGGCCTTGACGCTTCTCGGCGCCCTGGTCTTCGCCCGCCGGGACCGGTAGCATGGGGCGTATGAAGGTCTTGCTCACCACCTTGGACGCGGTGCCGGGCCACCGGGTGGCTCAGGTCCTGGGGGTGGTCAAGGGGAGCACGGTCCGGGCCAAACACTTGGGCAAGGACCTCTTGGCGGGGCTTAGAACCCTGGTGGGAGGGGAGATCCCCGAGTACACGGAGATGCTGCAAGAGGCTCGGGAGCAGGCGGAACAGCGCATGGTGGAAGCGGCCAGGCAGCTTGGCGCCGATGCGGTCTTGGGGGTGCGGTACGCCACGGCCAGCGTCATGGCGGGGGCGGCGGAAATCCTGGCCTACGGGACCGCCGTCCGCCTAGAGCCTTCCAGGGAGCGCCCCTAGTGCGGCTTGCGGCCCTTTTTCTGGTCCTCCCCTTCTTCCTCCAGCTTTTGGGCCTGGGGGATACCCCCTTGGGCGGGGGGCTTTGCGGGGAGGTCTTCCGGGTGCGGGACCCCGCTTTGGCCCTGCAGACCCCCGGCTTCTGGTACGGCCTTCTCTTCATGCTCCTCCTGGCCCTGCAGCTGGGCTACGGCCTGAGCCTGCTCCTTCTGCCCCTCCTGGAGGTCCGCCTGGGCCCGGGGTGGCTCCGGGTGGGGCGGTACCTGGTGGGGGTGCTCGCCCTCCTCTTCCTCCTCACCCGCCTCACCGGCCTTCCTGCGCCTGGGCCTGGGGGATGGGTGCTGGAGCGCGCCCCCCTGGACCTCCTTTCCCTCCTCCTGGTGGGCCTCTCCCTAGCAGGGGGGGCCCTCCTGCGGGAGAATGGGGGGCATGGAACGGCTGCTTGAGGTGATGCGCCGCCTACGGGGCCCCGGGGGCTGCCCTTGGGACCGGGCCCAGACCCATGAGAGCCTGGTCCCTTACCTGCTGGAGGAGGCCAGCGAGGCAGCGGATGCCCTTCTGGCCGGGGATGCCGAGGCGATGGCGGAGGAGCTGGGGGACGTCCTCCTGCAGGTGGCCTTCCACAGCGTCATCGCCGAGGAGGAGGGACGCTTCACCTACGGGGACGTGGAGCGCCGCATCGTGGAGAAGCTCATCCGCCGCCACCCCCACGTCTTCGGGGACGCCAGGGCCGACACCCCCGAGGAGGTCAAGGCCCGCTGGGAGGTGCTGAAGGCGGAGGAGGGGAAGGAGGAAAAGCCCTGCGGCTTGCCCAAACACCTGCCCACCCTCCTCCGGGCCTACGAGCTGCAGAAGCGGGGGGTGGAGAGGGGAAGCGAGGCGGGCCTGAGGGCCGCGCTGGAGCGGGGGGACCTGGAGGAGGCGCTTTGGAACCTGGTGGGGCTTTTCGCCGAGCGGGGCCTGGACCCCGAGAGCGCCTTAAGGCGGCGCTCCCTCAGAGCCTGCCGGGAGGGCTAGACCTCCCCGAGGGCTTCCGCCTGGCGGCGGTGGCCGTGCCCCTTCTGGGGGAAAGCCTGCTCTTTACCCTAAGAAGCCCCCACCTGCCCACCCACGCCGGCCAGGTGAGCTTCCCCGGGGGGGCGGTGGAGCCGGGGGAGACGCCGGTGGAGGCGGCCCTGCGCGAGGCGGCGGAGGAGGTGGGGCTTGAGGGGGTGGAGCCCCTGGGCTTCCTCTCCCCCGCCCTTTCCCCCCAGGGCTTCCTGGTCCAGCCGGTGGTGGTCTTCCGGGAGGACCTTTCTCCCCTAAGGCCCAATCCCCTCGAGGTGGCCAGGGTCTTCCTGGCTCCTTTAGAGGAGCTTCTCCGGGTAAATCCCTGGAGCGAGGTGCGCCATGGCCGCACCGTTTGGCATTTTCCCTGGCGGGGGGTGGACATCTGGGGGGTCACGGGGAATATCCTGAGGGAGTTCCTGGAGGTGTGGCGTGGAGCGCATCGGGATCCTCCTGGCGGACCTCTTTGACGAGCGGGAGTTCCTCTACCCCTACTACCGGGTGCAGGAGGCGGGCTACACCCCGGTGGTCCTGGGCCCTGAGGCCCGAGAGTACCGGGCCAAGTCGGGTTTTTCCTGGAAGGCGGAGGCAGGCGCCCAGGAGGCCCCAGAGCTTAGGGGCCTCCTCATCCCCGGGGGCTTCGCCCCGGACTACCTGCGCCGGAGCCCCGAGGTGCTTTCCCTGGTGCGGCGGGTGGCGGAGGAGGGCAAGCCCATCGGGGCCATCTGCCATGCGGGCTGGGTGCTGGTGAGCGCCGGGCTGGTGCGGGGGAGAAGGGTCACGGGCTTTCCCTCCATCCGGGACGACCTGGAAAACGCCGGGGGGCTTTACCAGGAGGCGGGGGTGGTGGTGGACGGGAACCTGGTCACCGCCCAGGGGCCTAAAGACCTCCCCGGCTTCATGCGGGCCTTCCTGGACCTCCTTGGAGGCTGAAGCGGGTCCCCGCCTCCCCAGAGAGCACCCTCGCCAAAACGCCCCGTTCCCCCTTGGCGATGGCCGCCCAGGGGGCCCCTGCCTCCAGGGCCCTTAGGGCCGCCTCTACTTTGGGGATCATCCCTCCCTGGACCACGCCCTGGGCCTTGAGGGCCTCCACCTCCTGGGGGGTCAGGCGGGGGAAGCGGGTCTGGGGGTCCTTGGGGTCCTTTAGCACCCCCTCCACGTCGGTGAGGAAGACCGCAGGCCACCCTAAGGCCCCGGCCACCGCCCCGGCGGCGGTGTCGGCGTTCACGTTCAAGGGGCCTTCCTCGTCCAGGGCGATGGGGGCCAGGAGGGGGGTGTAGCCCTTTTCCAGGAGGTCCAAGAGCAGGTCCACCCCCACCCCCACCACCTCCCCCACCCGCCCGAGCCCCGGCAGGGCCCGGCCCCGGAGGGTGAGGGCATCGCGGCCCGAAAGGGCGAGGGCCCTTCTTCCCCTTCGGGAAAGCCCCTCCGCCAGGCGCTTTCCCGTGAGGCAGAGGCTCATCTCCACCGCTTCCATCTGCTCGGGAGGCGTCACCCGCAAGCCCCCCACGAAGCGGCTCTGGAAGCCGAGCCTTTCCAGGAGGGCCCCGATCTCGGGCCCGCCCCCGTGCACCAGGACCAGGGGGCCGGGGTAGCCCGAAAGCTCGTCCAGCAGGGCTTCGGCCCCCCTTAGGCTTCCCCCTACCTTCACCACGAGGGCTTCACTCAAGGTAGACCACCTCCTCGGGCAGGCCTTCCTCCTCCTCGGCCTCGAGGAGGTCCAGGAAGCCCAAGGCGGCGTGGTCGGGGTGGAGGCCGAAGGGGGCCGCCAGGGCCTGGACGGCGCTCACGGGGGGCATGGCCTGGGCCGCCTGGAGCAGGGGGAGGAGGTCTTCGGGGCCCCATAGGGCCTCCCCCAGCTCCGGGCCCCGCCTCAGCTCCGCCTGCACCCGGCCCCCTTCCGCCAGGAGGAAGAGGAGGTCCTCCTCCGCCAGGACCAGGAAGGCCAGGGCCTGCCCCAGCTGGGAAAGGGCCTCCAAAAAGGCCCGCACCCCTTTTGGGTCCTCCTGGGCCTCGAGGGCCTCGTGGTAGAGGCTCACCCAGGGGAAGTCCGGCACCAGGTAGACCCCCGCGCCCCCCGTGCGCTCCTGGGCGAAGGCCAGGACCTCCTCCAGGGGGGCCTTCACGTGGAAGGAGAGAAAGCTCCGCACCAAGCCCTATACTAGCCTCTGTGAGCGCCCTCTACCGCCGCGTGCGCCCCCTCACCTTCGCCGAGGTGGTGGGCCAGGAGCACGTGAAGGAGCCCCTCATGCGGGCCATCCGGGAGGGGCGGCTGGCCCAGGCCTACCTCTTCTCCGGGCCCCGGGGGGTGGGGAAGACCACCACCGCCAGGCTTCTGGCCATGGCGGTGGGGTGCCAGGGGGAGGGGGAGCGCCCCTGCGGGGTCTGCGCTCACTGCCAGGCGGTGCAACGGGGGGCCCACCCCGACGTGGTGGAGATCGACGCCGCCAGCAACAACTCGGTGGAGGACGTGCGGGAGCTTAGGGAGAGGATCCTCCTCGCTCCCCTTTCCGCCCCCAGGAAGGTCTTCATCCTGGACGAGGCCCACATGCTCTCCAAGAGCGCCTTCAACGCCCTCCTCAAGACCCTGGAGGAGCCCCCGCCCCACGTGCTCTTCGTCTTCGCCACCACCGAGCCCGAGAGGATGCCCCCCACGGTTCTCTCCCGCACCCAGCACTACCGCTTCCGCCGCCTGAAGGAGGAGGAGATCGCCTCCAAGCTCCAGCGCATCCTTAAGGAGATGGGGCGGGAGGCGGAGGCGGAGGCCCTCCTCCTGGTGGCCCGGCTGGCGGACGGGGCCATGCGGGATGCGGAAAGCCTTCTCGACCGCCTGCTCCTCCTGGAGGGCCCCCTGACCCGGAAGCAGGTGGAGGAGGCCTTGGGCCTTCCGCCCAAGGAAGCCCTTTCCCGTTTGGCCCGGGGCCTGGCCCGGGGGGACCTCAAGGAGGTGCTCTCGGAGGCTCGGGGGCTTTACGCCAAGGGCTTTGCCCCAAGGAGCCTGGTGGGAGGGCTCATGGAGGTGCTCCGGGAAGCCCTCTACGCCGCCCACGGCCTGCCGGGGGAGGGCCTCGAGGCTCCTCCCGAAGCCTTACTGGGAGCCCTCACCGCCTTGGACGAGGCCATGGAGCGCCTTGCCAAGCGCTCGGATCTCCTGGCCCTGGAGGCGGCCTTGTTGCAGGCGGCCAGGGTTTTCCCGAGGGCCTCCTCCTTCCAGCCGGGTAAGGAGGAGGTTCAGCCCACGGCCAGCCCTCCTTCCGGGGAAGGGGTGCGGGCCGAGGCGGCTTTGCCTGAAGGGCCAGCTCATTTGCGTGGGCAAGGGGCTTTCCAGGAAGGCCTGCCCGAGTTCCATCCCACCAAGCCCCTGGTGCCGCCAGGGGCCAGGGAAGCAGGCCTTTCCGGGGAGATGCCGAGGGACCTGGCCGGGAGGTGGCGGGCGTTCCTCGAGGCCTTGAAACCCACCCTGAGGGCCTTCCTCAGGGAGGCCCGGCCGGACCTGGAAGAAGGGCGCTTGGTGCTTCGCTTCCCCGAGAGCAAGGCCTTCCACCACAAGCGGGCTGAGGACCAAAGGGCCACCCTTCTCCCCCTGGTGCGGGCCCACTTCGGGGTGGAGGAGGTGGTCTTTCTCCTGGAAAAAAAAAGCCCAGACCCTAGGCCTCCTTCCCGGAACCTTCCTTTGCCCGGGGAAAAACGTGGGCGTGAGGAAGAGCCCAAGGCCTCCGAGCCCGCTTCCCCAGCCTTGCCCCATGGGAGTGTCCAGGAGGCCAGGGATTTTCCTGGAGGGGAGGAGGAGCCGTGGGAGGCCTTGCCCGAGCCAGCCGAAAGGCCGCCTTCCGCGGAAGCTCCTTGGCGAGGGGAGGAAGACCCCTCCGGCCAAGACGCCATGGCGGAGGAACCCATAGGGCTTCCTGAGGATCCCAACCGGCGCCTGGCGGAGATCACCCGGCTCTTGGGGGCGCGGCTTCTATGGGTGCGCAGGCCCAGGCTTTCCGAGGCTGAGGAACCGCTGAGTGAAGACGACATAGGGGGTACTGGTATATAATGCCCCCATGACCAAGACCACCGAGCTGGGTCAAGAAACCGTAGAAAACATCCTTAAGCGGCTACGGCGTATCGAAGGCCAGGTGAGGGGTTTGCAGAAGATGGTGGCGGAGGGGCGTCCCTGCGATGAGGTCCTTACCCAGATGACCGCCACCAAAAAGGCCATGGAGGCGGCGGCCACCTTGATCCTCGAGGAGTTTCTCAACATCTGCGCCGCCGAGGTTTCCGAGGGCAAGGTGGATCCCAAAAAGCCCGAAGAGATCGCCACCATGCTGAAGAAGTTCATCTAGTCCCTTGGCGGGGGCCAGGAGCCAGGGCTTAGGGCAGGGCTTCGGGAAGGTGAAAAAGAGGCTTAGGCGCCTCTTGCGGGCCTTCTTCCCTCGAGGGGAGGAGCCGGACGATGCCTTCGCCCTGGCCTTTTTGCAGGGGGAGGAGCGCACCCTTTACCTTTCCATGGACCCCAGGGACCGGGCCCATGCGGTGCGGGTGGCCCGCCGGCTTTTGAAGCAGTACCCGGATGCCCCTACCTTCGCCATCCGGGCTGCCCTTCTTCACGATGCGGGAAAGGCCCTGAGGCCCTACCGTCCCCTGGAGCGCATCCTCACCGGGCTTTACACCCCCCCGGTACCCCCTTATCCCCTGCGGAGGGGGATCTTGGGGGCCTTCCAGGTGCGGCGCCACCACCCCCTGTACGCCGCGGAACGCATCCAGGACCCGGAGGTGCAGGCCTTGGTACTGGAGCACCACCATCCGCAAAGCCTCTGGGGAAAGCGGCTTCACCAGGCGGACCAGGAGGAATAAACCCCCCCTTTTGGGCAAATGCCCCTAGCCAAGCCGGACCCTTAAGGAGTAGGGTATCAAAGAACGAAGGAGGGCTTATGGAAGACTTCACCTGGCGCGTGGGCGGCCCCCAAGGGGGCGGTATAGAGACGGCGGCCACCCTGTTCGCCCGGGCGGTGGGCAAGGGGGGCTGGTGGGTGGCCACCAAGCGGGAGTACCACTCCAACATCATGGGGCGGCACTCCTACCTGGACGTGCGGCTCTCGCGAAAACCCGTGGAGGCCTTCCGAGAAAGGGTGGAGATGCTGGTGGCCCTGGACGGGGAGACCCTGGCCCGCCACCTGGACCAGGTGCGCCCTGGAGGAGCGCTCCTTTACGACCCCAAGGTGCTGGACCTTACGGTGCACAAGCTCCCCATGCTGGACCACCGGGTGGCGGATGCCCTCTCGGAGCGCTTCGGCAAGCTGGACCCGAGCTTGAAGGAGATTCTGCAGGTCTACGTGGAGGCAGGGGTCCAGCCCCTACCCTACCCCTTTGAGGAGGTGGCGGACCGGATTGGGGCGGAGCTGGGCGTCCCTTCCCTGCAGGCCCGGCGCACCCTGAACACCATCGCCGTGGCGGCGAGCCTCCACTTCCTGGGCTTCCCCCTGGAGCCCCTCTTGGAGGCTCTGGCCCTGCAGTTTAGGGGTAAGGTATTAGAGCTAAACCAGAAGGTGGCCGAGGCGGTGTACCGGGAGGAGGTGCCCAAGCTTCCCTTCCAACTTCACCTGAACGGCTATGAGCCGGGCCGGGTCTACCTCACCGGGGCCCAGGCGGCGGCCTTGGGGAAGCTGGCCGGGGGGCTTCGCTTCCAGACCTACTACCCCATCAGCCCGGCCACGGACGAGTCCACCTACCTCGAGGCCCACACCGCCTTCCAGGGGGCGGACGTGGCCGTGGTCCAGACCGAGGACGAGATTGCCGCGGTGACCATGGCCGTGGGCGCCGCCCTCACCGGGGCCAAGGCCGCCACCGCCACCAGCGGCCCCGGCTTCAGCCTCATGGCTGAGGGCCTGGGCTTTGCCAGCATGATCGAGGCCCCCTTGGTGGTGACCCTCTACCAGCGGGGTGGGCCTTCTACCGGCCTTCCCACCCGCACCGAGCAGGGCGACTTGATGTTCGCCATCCGGGGTGGGCACGGGGAATACCCCCGGCTGGTCCTGGCCTCGGGGGACATTCTGGACGCCTTCTTGGACGCCCAAAAGGCCTTGGTCTGGGCCTGGCGCTACCAGACGGTGGTGGTGCATCTTTTGGACAAGTTCCTGGCCTCCATGGCCCAAAGCCTTCCCAAGGAGGCCTTGAAGGTGCTCTCCCTGGATGGAGAGAAGCGCCTTACCCCCAGAAAGGAGGGGTTTGGCCCCTACGAGCGCTACGCCCCTTCCGAGGACGGCATCTCCCCCTTCATCCCCATCGGTGCCCCTGGGGGCTTCTACTGGATGACCTCGGACGAGCACGACCTCGAGGGCCACATCACGGAGGATGTGGCCCTCAGGGAATACCAGATGGAAAAGCGCATGCGCAAGCTGGAAGCCGCCCGTAAGGAGATCCCCCTCGAGGACCAGTACACCCTTTACCGGGATGGGGAGGTGCTGGTCCTGGGCTGGGGCACGGTGAAGGGCACCCTCCTGGAGGCCCTGGACCACCTGCCCGGGGTAGGGTATCTGCACCTCAGGCTCCTTTGGCCCTTCCCCGAGATCGGCCCCCTCCTGGAGGGAAAAAGGCTGGTCACGGTGGAGCACAACTACTCAGGGCAGCTGGCGGACCTGGTGCAGCAGGAAACCTTAAAGCGGGTCCATCACCGCATCGTGAAGTACAACGGCCGCCCCATCACCTTGGATGAGGCGGTGGAGGCCTTGGAACAGGTGCTTGCGGGCAGGGCCCCGGAGCGCCTGGTGCTTAGGAGAGGAGTGTAACCATGTTGGAACTCAAACTTGCCGATTACAAGGCGGAAAAGCAACCGGACTGGTGCCCGGGCTGCGGGGACTATGGCATCCTTTCTGCGTTGCAGATGGCCCTTTTTGAGCTGCGGAAGGACCCCAGCCAGACCGTGGTCTTCTCGGGGATCGGTTGCTCGGCCAAAACCCCCCACTACCTGAACGTGTACGGGGTCCACACCTTGCACGGCCGCGTGCTGCCCATCGCCCAGGGGGCCAAGCTGGCCAACCCCCACCTCACGGTGGTGGCGGTGGGCGGGGACGGGGATGGCCTCGGCATCGGGGCCGGGCACTTTGTGGCCGCAGGCCGCCGTAACGTGGACATGCTCTACATCCTCTACGACAACGAGGTCTACGGCCTCACCAAGGGGCAGGCGGGGCCCACCTTGGGCCTTGGGGAGAAGACCAAAAGCCTCCCCAAGCCCAACCCCCAAGGGCGCATCAACCCCCTTCTCCTGGCCTTTGCCTCCGGCTACACCTGGATCGCCCGCGGCTACGCCTACGACGTGAAGGGCCTGAAGGAGCTCATCAAGGAGGGCCTCGAGCACAAGGGCCTGGCCTTCCTCCACGTCCTTCAGCCCTGCCCCACCTACAACGACCTGCACACCAAGGAGTGGTTCGCTCCTAGGCTCTACAAGCTCCAGGATGAGGGGTACGATCCGTATGTTCCCGAGGGGCTTCCCCCAGAGGAGTTGGACAAGAAGATGGCGCAATTCCAGGAAAAGGCCGCAGAATGGGGAGAAAGGATTCCCATAGGGGTTTTCTGGAAGGCGGAGGTGCCCACCTTTGAGGAGCGCCTCAAGGCCTACCTGCCCCGCTACCCCGAGGTCTACCCCGCCCTGGGGCAGCGGGAGCCTTTGGACCTCGAGGGGCTCCTGAAGGAGTTCGCCCTCTAGGGCCGGATGAGCCGCTGGGGGGTGGCGATCAGGTCCACCCGGCGCTCCGGCTCCACGGGGAGCTTGGGGTAGACCATGAGGGCGTGGGCCAGGGTGGCGAAGGGGGCTTCCACGGCAAGCCAGCCTTGGGGAAAGCCATAGCCCTTCCCCACCCACCCCCCTTCCTCGTCCACGGCCACAGCCCCGATGAGGACCAGGTCGATGGGCTGGCCCTTTAGATCCACCCTCACCCCATAGCGGTAGGCCTCCCGCACCCGCTTGAGCCGCCTAGGGTCCAGGTCCTTGAGGAGCACGAACTCCCCTGGCCGGTCGGGGTGGGGGAGGATCAGGGCCTTCCCTTGCCGCAGGGCCTCCTCCCGCAGGGGTTTCAGCACTGCATCCATACCCGCCAGGATGAGCCTGGCCCTTTGGAACTCCGGGGTGCGGAGGAGGTGCGCCGCCGCCCGCTTGGCCCCCAGGAAGTTGGGGTGGTGGCCGTGGGGGGGTGTGGGGTGGAGGGCCAGGTCGTAGCGGGCCAGGGTGTTCCAGACCTCTTCCCTGAGCTCGCCTAGGGTCATGGGCCTAGGAGGTGAAGGGAAACCCCCGGCAGGAGGCCCTTGGCCTGCCCCTCGAGGGCCTTCTGGTATAGCCTCCGGTCCGCCGTCCAAAAGGGGGCGGCAAGCCCTTCGGCCAAGGCCAGGTAGTGGGCGTCGTAGACCGCTCCCAGCCCCAACTCGTGGCCCAGCTCCAAGGCCCGGGTGTGGATCCAGGGCTCCTGAAAGTAGCGGAAGCCCAGGCGCAGGGCTTGGCGCCAAAGGGTCTGGGCTTCCCCCAGGGTCATTTCCCCAGCTCGGGCGTAGCGGTACAGGGCGTTGGCTGCCTCGTAAAGGGCCAGGCTGGGGAGGGCCATCTCCAGTTCCTTGGCTTTCCACTCCCGGTAGTGCTGGACGGCGGGGGCCCTTTCCGAGTCCGCCAGGAGAAGGCGCACCAGGACGCTAGCGTCCAGGACCAAGAAGCTCACGGTCCCGCTCCTCCCGCATGGCCCCGATCACCTCTTCCGGCGGCGTGAGGGGTCTTCCCAGGCGCTCCCGGATGCCCCGGTTCACGCTCAGGATAAGCCCCAAGGGATCCTCCCCCTCGCCCTTCAGGCGCTCGTAGGCCTCGGGGGAGAGGATGACCGCCAAGGGCTTGCCCCGCCCCTCCACCAGGATCACCTCCCCCTCGCCCACCCGCCGGAGCACCTCCCCGAAGTGCACCCGGGCCTCTGTGGCGCTGAGCCTGCGCTTTTGATGCATCATTGCATGGATTAGTTTATTCCCGCGGGAGGCCGGCCGCAAGCGTAAGCTGAAACCTATGGGCTCGAGGCCAAAGTTCGCCCACCTGCACCAGCACACCCAGTTCTCCCTCCTGGACGGGGCGGCGAAGCTTTCTGACCTTCTTGAATGGGTGAAGACGGTTTCCCCCGAGGACCCCGCCCTGGCCATCACCGACCACGGCAACCTCTTTGGCGCTGTGGAGTTCTACAAGAAGGCCACCGCCATGGGGGTGAAGCCCATCATCGGCTACGAGGCCTACGTGGCCGCGGAAAGCCGCTACGACCGTAAGCGGGGCAAGGGCCTGGACGGGGGCTACTTCCACCTCACCCTTCTCGCCAAGGACTTCACGGGCTACCAGAACTTGGTGCGCCTGGCGAGCCGGGCCTACCTGGAGGGGTTTTACGAAAAACCCCGCATTGACCGGGAGATTCTAAGGGAGCATTCAGAGGGGCTTATCGCTCTCTCCGGCTGCCTAGGGGCGGAGATCCCCCAGTTCATCCTGCAAGACCGCCTGGACCTGGCCGAGGCCCGGCTCAACGAGTATTTGGCCATCTTCGGCGACCGCTTCTTCATCGAGATCCAGAACCACGGCCTGCCGGAGCAGAAGAAGGTAAACGAGGTCCTCCGGGAGTTTGCCCGGAAGTACGGCCTGGGGATGGTGGCCACCAATGACGGCCACTACGTGCGCAAGGAGGACGCCCGGGCCCACGAGGTGCTTCTCGCCATCCAGTCCAAGAGCACCCTGGATGATCCCGAGCGCTGGCGTTTCCCCTGCGACGAGTTCTACGTGAAGACCCCGGAGGAGATGCGGGCCATGCTCCCAAAGGAGGAGTGGGGGGACGAGCCCTTCGACAACACGGTGGAGATCGCCCGCATGTGCAACGTGGACCTCCCCATCGGGGACAAGATGACCTACCGCATCCCCCGCTTCCCCCTCCCCAAGGGCCGCACCGAGGCCCAGTACCTGCGTGAGCTCACCTTCAAGGGGCTCCTTGGGCGCTACCCCGACCGCATCACCGAGGACTTTTACCGGGAGGTTTTCCGGCGGCTGGGCAAGATGCCCCCCCACGGGGACGGGGCGGCCTTGGCGGCGAGCCTGGCCCAGGTGGAGCAGGCCGCCTGGGAGGGGTTGTTGCGGGAGCTACCCCCTTTGGAAGGGGTAAGGGAGTGGACGGCGGAGGCCATCCTCCACCGGGCGCTGTACGAGCTTGCCATCATCGAGCGCATGGGCTTTCCCGGCTACTTCCTCATCGTCCAGGACTATATCAACTGGGCCAAGGAGAACGGCATCTCCGTGGGGCCGGGGCGCGGTTCCGCGGCGGGGAGCCTGGTGGCCTACGCCGTGGGCATCACCAACATCGACCCCCTGCGCTTCGGCCTCCTCTTTGAGCGCTTCCTGAACCCGGAGCGGGTCTCCATGCCGGACATCGACACCGACTTCTCTGACCAGAAGCGGGACCAGGTGATCGAGTACGTGCGGAGGCGCTACGGGAAGGACAAGGTGGCCCAGATCGGCACCTTTGGGAGCCTGGCCTCCAAGGCCGCCTTGAAGGACGTGGCCCGGGTTTACGGCATCCCCCACAAGAAGGCGGAGGAGCTGGCCAAGCTGATTCCCGTGCAGTTCGGCAAGCCCAAGCCCCTGGCCGAGGCCATAGAGCTGGTGCCGGAGCTAAAGGCGGAGATGGAGAAAGACCCCCGGGTGCGGGAGGTGATTGAGGTGGCCATGCGCCTGGAGGGCCTGAACCGCCACGCTTCCGTGCACGCCGCCGGGGTGGTGATCGCCCAAGAGCCCCTCACCGACCTGGTGCCCCTCATGCGGGACCAGGAGGGGCGGCCCGTGACCCAGTACGACATGGGGGCGGTGGAGGCCTTGGGGCTTTTGAAGATGGACTTCCTGGGCCTGCGCACCCTCACCTTCCTGGACGAGGCCAAGAAGATCGTCAAGGAGTCCAAGGGGGTGGAGCTGGACTACGACCGGCTTCCCCTGGACGACCCCAAGACCTTTGAGCTCCTCGCCCGGGGGGAGACCAAGGGGGTGTTCCAGCTGGAGTCCGGGGGGATGACGAACACGGTGCGGGGGTTGAAGCCCAGGCGCCTCGAGGACATCATCGCCCTGGTCTCCCTCTACCGCCCTGGGCCCATGGAGCACATTCCCACCTACATCCGCCGCCACCACGGGCAGGAGCCCGTGAGCTACGTGGAGTTCCCCCACGCGGAGAAGTACCTGAGGCCCATCCTGGATGAGACCTACGGTATCCCCGTCTACCAGGAGCAGATCATGCAGATCGCCTCCGCAGTGGCCGGGTACTCCCTGGGGGAGGCGGACCTCCTCCGCCGCGCCATGGGCAAGAAGAAGGTGGAGGAGATGCAGAAGCACCGGGAGCGCTTCGTGCGGGGGGCCAGGGAGCGGGGCGTGCCCGAGGAGGAGGCCAACCGGCTTTTTGACATGCTGGAGGCCTTCGCCAACTATGGCTTTAACAAGAGCCATGCAGCCGCCTACAGCCTCCTCTCCTACCAGACCGCCTACGTGAAGGCCCACTACCCGGTGGAGTTCATGGCCGCCCTCCTCACCGTGGAGCGCCACGACTCCGACAAGGTGGCGGAGTACATCCGGGACGCCCGGGCCATGGGCATTGCCGTCCTTCCCCCGGACATCAACCGCTCGGGCTTCGACTTCAAGGTGGTGGGGGAAGAGATCCTCTTTGGCCTCTCCGCGGTGAAAAACGTGGGGGAAGGCGCCGCTAGGGCCATCCTAGAGGAGAGGGAGCGGGGGGGGCGCTTCCGGAGCCTGGGGGACTTCCTCAAGCGCCTGGACGAGAAGGTGGTGAATAAGCGCACCCTGGAGTCCCTCATCAAGGCGGGGGCCTTTGACGCCTTTGGGGACAGGGCCCGGTTGCTGGCTTCCTTGGACGCCCTGCTCCGGTGGGCGGCGGAAAGCAGGGAGCGGGAGCGATCCGGCATGATGGGCTTGTTCGCTGAGGTGGAAGAGCCTCCCTTGGTGGAGGCCGAGCCCTTGGACGAGATCACCCGCCTACGCTACGAAAAGGAGGCCCTGGGGATCTACGTCTCCGGCCACCCCGTTTTGCGCTACCCCGGGCTTCGGGAGGTGGCGAGCTGCCCCCTGGCCGAACTCCCCCACTTCGCCCGCGACCTCCCGCCCCGCGCCCGGGTGCTCCTTTCCGGCATGGTGGAGGAGGTGGTGCGCAAGCCCACGAGGAGCGGGGGCATGATGGCCCGCTTCATGCTCTCCGATGAGACCGGGGCCCTGGAGGTGGTGGCTTTTGGCCGGGCTTACGAGGGGGTTTCCCCCAAGCTCAAGGAGGATACCCCCCTTCTGGTCCTGGCGGAGGTGGAGCGGGAAGAGGGGGGGCTTAGGGTCATCGCCCAGGCGGTCTGGACCTACGAGGAGGTGGCCGAGGCCCCCAGGGCCCTCGAGGTGGAGGTGGACCACGCTCTTTTGGACGAAGCGGGTGTGGCCCTCCTAAAGAGCCTTCTGGACGAGTACCCCGGGACCCTTCCCCTTTACCTCAGGGTGCAAGGGCCTTTTGGTGAGGCCATCCTCTCCTTGCGGGAAACCCGGGTGGGGGAAGGAGCGCTGGAGGCCCTCGAGGCCGAGGGGTTCCGCGCCTATCTGGTCCCGGATCGGGAGGCCTTCCTCCAGGGGAACGGCGGAGGAGGGTCCAAGGAGGAAGTGGTGCCCTTTTAAGAAAGAAAGGAGGCTGGGCCTAGGCCCAGCCTCCTTTGCCCCTTTTCCGGGGCCCCCAACCTGGCTTTACTAGGTTGGGGTGGCTTTAGAAGTCCATGTCCCCGCCGCCCGCAGGCGCAGGGGTGGACTCCTTCTTCTCGGGCTTCTCCGCCACCACCGCCTCGGTGGTCAGGATGAGGGAGCCGATGGAAGCGGCATTCTGCAGGGCGGAGCGGGTCACCTTGGCGGGGTCCACGATGCCAGCCTCCACCATGTCCGCGTACTCCCCGGTGGCGGCGTTGAAGCCCAGGCGGAGGTTCTTGGTCTCGGAGAGGATCCTCTGGACCACCACGGAGCCCTCGTAGCCGGCGTTCTCGGCGATCTGACGGGCAGGTTCCTCCAGGGCCCGGCGCACGATCTTAGCCCCAGTGGCCTCGTCCCCCTCCAGCTTCTTAAGGAGCTCGTCCACGGCGCTGATGGCCCTGAGAAGCGCCACGCCACCGCCCGGGACGATGCCCTCCTCCACCGCGGCCCGGGTGGCGTTCAGGGCATCCTCAAAGCGGTGCTTCTTCTCCTTGAGCTCGGTCTCGGTGGCGGCGCCCACCCGGATCACTGCCACGCCGCCCGCCAGCTTGGCCAGGCGCTCCTGGAGCTTCTCCTTGGCGTACTCGCTGTCTGTGGTCTCCAGCTCCTTCTTGATGCCGTTGATGCGGGCCTCGATGTCCTCCTTCTTACCCTTGCCGCCCACGATGGTGGTCTCGTCCTTGGTGATGCGCACCCGCTCGGCCCGGCCCAGCATGGAGAGGGTGGCGTTCTCCAGCTTGAAGCCAAGCTCCTCGGAGATGACGGTGCCGCCCGTGACCGCGGCGATGTCCTTCAGCATCTCCTTGCGGCGGTCACCGAAGCCGGGGGCCTTCACCGCGGCCACGTTCAGGGTGCCCCGGAGCTTGTTCACCACCAGGGTAGCCAGGGCCTCGCCTTCCACGTCCTCGGCGATCAGGAGGAGGGGCTTACCCGTCTGGGCCACCTGCTCCAGGATGGGGAGGAGTTCGCGAACGTTGGAGACCTTCTTCTCCACGATGAGGATGAAGGCGTCCTCGAGGACCGCCTCCATGGCGTCGGGGTTGGTGATGAAGTAGGGGGAGATGTACCCCTTGTCAAACTGGTACCCCTCCACGAACTTCAGTTCGGTCTCCAGGCTCTTGGACTCCTCGACGGTGATGATCCCCTCCTTCCCCACCTTCTCCATGGCGTCGGCGATGAGCTTGCCGACGTCAGGGTCGTTGGCGGAGATGGTGGCCACCTCCTCGATGGCCTTGCGGTCCTCCACGGGGATGGCCAGGGAGCGGATCTTCTCCACCGCCGCCTCCACCGCCTTCTCGATGCCCCGCTTGAGGGCCAGGGGGTTGGCGCCGGCGGCCACGTTCTTCAGGCCCTCCCGCACGATGGCCTGGGCCAAGACGGTGGCGGTGGTGGTGCCGTCACCGGCCACGTCGTTGGTCTTGGAGGCCACCTCCTTGAGGAGCTGGGCCCCGATGTTCTCCAAGTGGTTCTCCAGCTCGATCTCCTTGGCCACCGTCACCCCGTCCTTGGTGATGGTGGGGGAGCCGAACTTCTTCTCCAGGACCACGTTCCGACCCCGGGGGCCAAGGGTTACCTTCACCGCATCGGCCACCGCATTAACGCCGCGCTCCAAGGCCCGGCGGGCTGCCTCGTCAA
Source organism: Thermus tengchongensis (assembly GCF_021462405.1). NCBI lineage: Bacteria > Thermotogati > Deinococcota > Deinococci > Thermales > Thermaceae > Thermus > Thermus tengchongensis. The sequence goes on from NZ_JAKEDU010000010.1 coordinate 58,424, forward strand.
ACACCAGGATCTTCGCCATACCTCACCTCCCTTACTGCAGAACCGCCAAAAGGTCGCGCTCGGAGAGGATCACGTACTCCTCGCCGTCGATTTCGATCTCGGTGCCGCCGTACTTGGCAAAGACCACGATGTCCCCCTCCTTAACCTCGAGGGGCACCTTCTGCCCGTTCTCCAGGACGCGGCCCGAGCCCACCGCGATCACCTTGCCCTTCTGGGGCTTCTCCTTGGCGGTGTCGGGGAGCACGATGCCGCCCTTGGTCTTGGGCTCCTCCTCAATCCGCTTCACCACAACCCGGTCGCCTAGGGGCTTGATCACCGTCTTCACCTCCGCGGCCATATTCACTCCCTCCTTTGACGCTCAAAGGGCGAGAGTGTCAAACCAAGGGTTATTATTTCGCCCCCGCATGTTCCTGTCAAGGGGGTTGAGGGGGGTTTTATAAGGTCAGCACGGGGGAGAAGGAGCACGGGCTCTTGCCCTCGGTGGACACCGAATCCTTTGCGGCCGTCCTGGAGGCTTTTGCCCGGGTCCGAGGGGCGGGAAGGGGAAGGTGGGGCGGGTGGAGGCGCGGTGCGCTTACCTCCAGACCCAGCCCGCCCTTATCCGGAGCTACACCCTCTTCCACTGGTGGCTAGGGGGATGTTGGAGGGAAGGCTGCAAAAGGAGTTCTTAAATTTAGGCTTCTTTGGCGTTGGGCCTCGTAGAGGAGGAGGGCGGCGCTCACGGAAACGTTGAGGCTATCCGCCACTCCCCGCATGGGGATGCGCACCCGAGTCTGGGCCCGCCGAAGCCAGGCCTCGGGGAGCCCCTCGTCCTCGGCCCCCAGGAGGAAGGCCACCCCCCTTCGGTAGTCCTCTTCCCAATAGATCCTTTCCCCTTTGGGGGTGGCGGCCACCAGGAGGAGCCCCCTTTGCTCCAGGAAGCGGGCCGCTTCTCCTTCGGAGGCGGGGTAGACGGGCAGGGAGAAGACCACCCCCGTGGAGTTCCGGATCACCTGGGGGCTATAGAGGTCCACCCCTTCCGCCACCAGGACCAGATCCACCCCTGCCCCGTCCGCGGAGCGCAGGATGGCCCCAAGGTTGCCGGGTTTTTCCAGGCCCAGAAGGACCAAGACCAGGGGGTTTTGCGGGAGCCGGACCTCCTTTAGGGTTTTGTGGGGCAGACGGAAGACCCCGATGACGGGAGGCGGGTTCTCCCTTACGGAAACCCGCTCCATCGCCTCCTGGGAAAGCTCCAGGATGGGGGCCGATCCCACCAGGGCTTGGTCCTCAGGGGTGGCCTTGGGGCCGAGGAGGAGGGTTTCCAGCTGGAGGCCGGCCCTTAGGGCCCGTTCCACCTCCCGCCGTCCCTCCACCAAAAAAAGCCCAGCCCGCTCCCGCTCCTTGCGTTCCTTCAGGGCAGCCAGGGCCTTCACCCTGGGGTTAGCGGGGCTTTGGATGCGCATGGCGGTTCCTCGGTTCGGGATTTCCCAGGAGGCGCACCGCAAAGCGGGCGATTCGGGGTCCGGAAAGCTCCAGGGAAACCTCCTCCACCTGGGGCAGTTCCTCCAGAAGCCGGGAAAGCCTGAGGACGATTTCCTGGTAGGGGGCGGGGTCGAGAGGCCCCGAAAGATCTGGGCTTTGCCCGTGGCTTAAGGGCCTTACCAGCTCCTGGGCGTCCTTCTGGGTGAGGGGGGAAAGCCGTTGGCCCAACACTTGGTCCCCCAGGGGGGTGGGCAGGACCAGGGTGAAAACGGGGCCGAAAAGGGGATGGGGTTTGGCGGTGAGCTTGAGGGAAAGCCCTTCCCCCTTCCCCAAAGGCAGGCCGAAGCACTCCAAGAGGGCAGCCCCCTCCGCCTGGCTTAGGGTCTTTTTCCCTTCTAGAAGCTTCCTTGCCTCCTCCAGGCGCAGGTCGGGGAAGTCGGGGAAGTGGAGGGGTTCTTCCCGCCAGACCTTGTAACCCCAGGCCCGGCTCAAGGCGATGGCCGCGGATTCGGGGAAGCGGTAGAGGGCCGCTTGGCCCAGCACCCGCGCCCGCACCCCAGGGGAGCCCATCACGCAGGCCAAAAGAAGCTTGTTCCCTTCTGCCTTCTCCAAAAGGGCCAGGAACTCCTCCTCGCTGGTAAAGCCCATGGGCACAAAGAGGAGGAAGATACTTCCCGCCTCGCTTTCCAGGGCCTCGGCCAGGGCCTTGGCGAAATCCTCCCTATTGGCAGTGGAACCCAGGTCTACGTGCTCCACCTCCAGGCCTCCTTCCCTCAGGGCCTCGAGGGCCAGGTTGGAGGGGCCGGAAGCGTTGGAGATGAGGCGCACCCGGTTGTTTTCCGGAAGGCGCCCCAGGGCCAGAAGGGCGGCCACGTCAAAGGCCTCCTCCAGGCTGTTGGCCCGGATCACCCCGGCCTGGGCGAAGAGGGTGCGCACCAAGGGATCCCGGGAAGGATGCACCGCCAGGATGGGCTTTTTCTTGCCAATCCTCCGGGCTAGGCGGGAGAAGCGCCGGGGGTTGCCAAAGCTCTCCAGGTAGAGGAGGATCACCCGGGTCCTTTCGTCCTCCTCCCAGAACTGCAAAAGGTCGTTGGAGGAGAGGTCCGCCTTGGCTCCTAAGGAGACGAAGGAGGAGATGCCGAGTCCCATGCCCTCCGCATAGGCCATCACCGCCCGGCCCAGGGTGCCGGACTGGCTGGAGATGGCTAGGGGTCCGGGTTTGGGGAGGGGGGCCAGGCCCGCCGCCAGGCGCACCTCGGGGTGGGTGTGGACCAGACCCAACGAACCCGGGCCCAGAAGGCGCATCCCCAGGCGCCTGGCCTTGTCGGCCAGCTCCCTGGCCTCTTGTTCCTGGAAGCCGGTGGTAAGGACCACGCTGGCCCGCACCCCTCGTCTTCCCGAGGCCTCGAGGGCCTCCCAAACCCGCTCCTTGGGCACGGCGATCACCGCCAGGTCCACGGGGCCGGGGATGCTCTCCACCCGGGGGTAGGCGAGAAGGGGCCCCACCGTGCCCCCCTCCTTGCCGATGGCCTCATTCACCGGGTAGACGGGGCCTTGGAAGCGGCCGAAGATGAGGTTTTCCAACACCCGGTAGCCGATGCTTTCCGGGTCGCGGCTTGCCCCCACCACCGCCACCCCCCGGGGAAAGAAGAAGGGATGGAGGCTTGCAAGGGTGGAAACCTTTTCCCGCCACTCAAACCGCTCCGCCGCCCTTTCCTCCAGGAGGATCTCAAACTCCACCTCCACCTCCCCGCTATCCCGGTGGGCCCGCACCTGGAAGCCGCTTTCCATGAAGACGTTGAGCATCTTCTGGTTCTCCGCCAGGACGAAGGCCTGAAACCGCCTTATCCCCCGCTTGGCGGCGATCAAGGCCAGGCGCTCCAGAAGGAGGGTGCCCAGGCCCTTGCCTTGGAAGGCGTCATCCACCAGAAAGGCCACCTCGGCGGTGTCCTCCCCCTTTAGGCGCACGTACTCCCCCGTGGCCACCATCCTGGGGGGGTCCCCCGCCAGGACCATGAGGGTTACCTTCTCCTCCTGGGGTTTGGCGGAAAGGAGGAGCTCCGCCGCCTTTTCCGGGGAGATGGGGGAGAAGAAGCGCATGCGCAAGGACTCCGGGGATAGCCGCCTCAGGAACTCCACGAAAAGGGGAAGGTCCTTGGGACCTGCCCGCCTCAGGAAGGCGGTGCGCCCGTCCTTGAGGAGGATGGGGCCCTCCTCGAGGCCGTGCTGGGGCGTGGGTGGGGGCACGTAGCCCATACCTTTAGCCTACATCCGGGTAGCATGGGGGTATGCTGCGCCTGGATACCCGCTTCCTCCCGGATTTCCCCCAGACTTTTAAGGAGCACGGGCCCCTCCTTCTTCAGGCCCGGGAGGCCCTTTTGGCCAAGCGGAAGGATCCCCAAAGCATGCTGGGCTGGATGGACCTCCCCGAGGACACGGAGACCCTCAGGGAGGTCCGCCGCTTCCGCGAGGCCAACCCCTGGGTAGAGGACTTCGTGCTCTTGGGCATTGGGGGTAGCGCCCTGGGCCCCAAGGCCCTCGAGGCCGCCTTCAACGGAAGCAGCGTGCGCTTCCACTACGTGGACCACGTGGAGCCGGAGCCTGTGCTTCGGCTCCTTCGGGGCCTAGACCCCCGGAAGACCCTGGTAAATGCGGTTTCTAAGTCGGGGGCTACCGCGGAAACCCTGGCCGCTCTCCTCCTCTTCCTCAACTGGTTGCGGGAACACCTGGGGGAGGACTGGCGGCGGCACCTGGTCTTCACCACCGACCCCAAGCGGGGGGCGCTCCGGGCCCTGGCGGAGCGGGAGGGGCTTAGGGTTTTCGCCATCCCCGAAAACGTGGGGGGGCGGTTTTCCGTGCTTTCCCCGGTGGGGCTCCTGCCCCTGGCCTTCGCCGGGGCGGACCTCGAGGCCCTCCTTATGGGGGCGAGGAAGGCCAACGAGGTGGCCCTGGCTCCCCTGGAGGAGAGCCTTCCCCTGCAGACCGCCCTTCTGCAACACCTCCACCGCCACCTGCCCGTCACCGTCTTCATGGTCTACTCCGAGCGGCTTAAATACCTTCCTGCCTGGTTCGTCCAGCTCCACGATGAGTCCTTGGGCAAGCGGGATGAGGAGGGCAACCGGGTGGGCACCACCGCGGTGCCCGCCCTGGGTCCCCAGGACCAGCACGCCCAGGTGCAGCTCTTCCGGGAAGGTCCCTTGGATAAGCTCATCGTTCTGGTGGTGCCGGAAGGGGCCACGGAGGACCTCCTCCTGCCCCGGGTGGAAGGCCTCGAGGGGGAAGCAGGTTACCTCTTCGGCAAAGGCTTGTTCCAGCTCTTGAAGGCCGAGGCTGAGGCCACCTACCAGGCCTTGGCCGAGGCGGGGCAGAGGGTCTATACCCTCTACCTCTCGGAGGTTTCCCCCTACGCCGTGGGCTGGCTCTTGCAACACCTCATGTGGCAGACCGCCTTCCTGGGGGAACTCTGGAGGGTGAACGCCTTTGACCAGCCCGGGGTGGAGCTGGGCAAGCGCTTGACCTTTGCCCTTCTTGGGCGTCCCGGGTATGGCTCCTAACCTTGGAAGCGTGGAAATAAGTGTATGATGCCCCTAGGCATTAGGAGGTCTCTATGGACCGACTGGAGCCTTTGGGCATCAAACCGAGGAAACAGGTTTTCTGGAACACGGTTTCTCCCATCCTGGTGGAGCACACCCTGAGCCGGGGGGAGGGCTTTTTGGCCCACAAGGGTCCCTTGGTGGTGGACACCACCCCCTACACCGGGAGAAGCCCCCGGGACAAGTTCGTGGTGCGGGAGCCGGGCGTAGAGGAGGAGGTCTGGTGGGGAGAGGTGAACCAGCCCTTCGCCCCGGAGGCCTTCCAGGCTCTTCTGGAGCGGGTGGCCGCCTACCTCTCCGACCGGGACCTTTACGTTCAGGACCTTTACGCCGGAGCCGACCGGCGCTACCGCCTGGCGGTGAGGGTGGTGACGGAAAGCCCCTGGCACGCCCTTTTTGCCCGCAACATGTTCATCCTCCCGCGCCGTTTCCCCGAGGACGACGAGGTGGAGCCTTTCGCCCCCGGCTTCACCGTGATCCACGCCCCTTACTTCCTGGCCGACCCCGAGCGGGACGGTACCCGGAGCGAGGTGTTCGTGGGCATCAGCTTTCAGAGAAGGCTCGTCCTCATCGTGGGTACCAAGTACGCGGGGGAGATCAAGAAGAGCATCTTCACCGTGATGAACTACCTCATGCCCAAGCAGGGGGTCTTCCCCATGCACGCCTCGGCCAACGTGGGGAAGGAGGGGGATGTGGCCGTCTTCTTTGGTCTTTCTGGGACGGGCAAGACCACCCTTTCCACCGACCCAGAAAGGCCCTTGATCGGCGATGACGAGCACGGCTGGAGCGAGGAGGGGGTCTTCAACTTCGAGGGGGGGTGCTACGCCAAGGTCATCCGCCTTTCCCAGGAGCACGAACCCCTCATCTATAAAGCCTCCAACCAGTTTGAGGCCATCCTGGAGAACGTGGTGGTCAACCCGGAAAGCCGCCGGGTGGAGTGGGACGACGACACCAAAACCGAGAACACCCGGGCCTCTTACCCTCTTGCTCACCTGGAAAACGTGGTGGACTCGGGCATGGCCGGCCACCCCAAGGCCATCTTCTTCCTCTCCGCCGACGCCTACGGGGTCCTCCCCCCCATCGCCCGCCTTTCTCCGGAGCAGGCCATGTACTACTTCCTCTCCGGCTACACCGCCCGGGTGGCGGGCACGGAAAGGGGTGTCACCGAGCCCAAGGCCACCTTCTCTGCCTGCTTCGGGGCGCCCTTTCTTCCCCTCCATCCCGGGGTCTATGCCCGCATGCTGGGGGAGAAGATCAAGAAGCATGGTCCCAGGGTGTACCTGGTGAACACCGGCTGGACCGGGGGGCCTTACGGGGTGGGCCGACGTTTTCCCCTGCCCGTGACCCGGGCCCTTTTGCAGGCGGCGCTTTCTGGGGCCCTCGAGGGGGTCCCTTACCGCCAGGATCCCGTCTTCGGCTTTGAGGTGCCCTTGGAGGTGCCTGGGGTACCTAAGGAGCTTCTGGACCCGCGGGAAACCTGGGCCGACAAGGAAGCCTATGACCGCCAGGCCAGGAAGCTGGCCGCTCTTTTCCAGGAAAACTTCCGCAAATACGCCGACGGGGTGGAGGAGGTGGTGCTCCAGGCGGGGCCAAGGCTGGGGTAGAGGCAGTATGGGGGGGCTGGGCCCTGCGCTCAGCCCCTTGTCAAATAGGGCCAGGGGGTATTAGGCTCCTAAGTGGCAGGTAATGGAAGGGACAAATGTACTTCACCCCTGGACGAGGTCTTCTGGCAGAATGGAAAGCGCCACCGTCTGGGGGACGGGTGTCCTATGAGCCAAGCTTGGTTTAGCCGTTACGCCTGGGGCGTCTTGGTGTGGAACATCCTGGTGGCCCTCTGGGGGGCTTACGTGCGGGCCACCGGGTCGGGGGCGGGGTGTGGCTCCCACTGGCCCACTTGCAACGGGGAGATCATTCCCAGAACCCCGCAGGTGGAAACCCTTATCGAGTTCACCCACCGGGCCACCTCGGGCCTCGCCTTTCTTTCCGTGCTCTTTTTGGCCCTTCTCGCCTTCCGCCTCTTTCCCAAGGGCCACCCGGCGCGGCTGGGCTCCGGGGCGGCCTTTCTCTTCATGATCACCGAGAGCCTGGTGGGGGCTTCCCTGGTCCTGTTTGGCTGGACGGCCCATAACGTGAGCGCTGCCAGGGCCGTGGTGCAGATGGTGCACCTGGCCAACACCTATTTCCTCCTGGCCTCCTTGGTCCTTGCCGCCTGGTGGGCCTCAGGAGGTGCGCCTTTGCGCCTTAGGGGTCAGGGTGCCGTGGGTGTGGCCCTGATCCTAGGCCTCCTCGCGCTTCTTTTCCTGGGGATGAGCGGGGCGGTGACGGCCTTGGGCGATCTTCTTTTCCCCGTGCGGAACACCCTTGAGGCCCTGGAGCGCTCCTTGACCCCGGGCGAGCACTTCCTGGTGCGCCTTCGGGTTCTCCATCCCCTTATTGCGGTAAGCGTGGGGCTTTACGTGGTTTTCGCCGGTTACCTGGTAGCCCATCTTAGACCTTCCGTCTACACCCGCCGTTTCGCCCATGCTCTGGCTTACCTCTATGGGGTGCAGCTTCTGGCGGGCTTGGTGAACGTCTGGCTCAAGGCTCCCGTCTGGATGCAGATCCTCCACCTCTTCCTGGCCTATGCCGTGTGGCTTTTCTTCGTCCTCCTGATGGCCGCGGCCCTTGACCAGGGGGCTAGGCGGGTGGAGCTGGGGGAGGGTACCGAGGTGGGGCAGGTGCACCGGGGTACTGGGGGAGCCACCTGGAAGGACTACCTGGCCCTCACCAAGCCCCGGGTCATCAGCCTTCTCCTCTTGACCACCCTCCTGGCCATGCTCATCGCCGCCAAGGGCTGGCCTGGCACGGGCCTCTTCCTGGTGGTGGCCCTGGGAGGTTACATGATGGCGGGGGCGGCCAACGCCATCAACATGGTGGTGGACCGAGACATCGACGCCCGCATGCGCCGCACCGCCAAGCGCCCCACCGTGACCCAGCGCATTTCCAGCCGGGATGCACTCCTCTTCGCCTTTGGCCTGGCTCTTTTTGCCTTCCTTCTCCTCTGGTGGGGGGCGAACCTCCTTTCCGCCACCCTGGCCCTCATGGGCCTTATCTGGTACGTGTTGGTCTACACCCTTTACCTGAAGCGGCGGACCTGGCACAACATCGTCATCGGGGGGGCGGCGGGGGCCTTTCCTCCCTTGGTGGGCTGGGCGGCGGTGACGGGCGAGCTAAGCCTCTTCGCCTGGTACCTCTTCGCCCTCATCTTCTTCTGGACCCCGGTGCACTTCTGGGCCTTGGCCCTCATGATCCAGGACGACTACCGGGCCGTGGGTGTACCCATGCTACCCGTGGTGTTGGGGGAAAGGGTGACGGTGATGCAGATTGCCCTTTATGCCGTGCTTACTGCCTTGATTTCCCTCATGCCCCTCCTTTTGGGGGAACTCGGCCTGGTCTACTTCTTCTTGAGTCTAGCCCTTAACGCTTTGCTTATCCTTAAGAGCCTCGCCCTCTACCGTCAGCCCGAGCGGAGGACGGCGGTTTCGCTGTATAAATACTCCATGCTCTACCTGGCCCTCTTGTTCGTGGCCATGGCGGTAGATCGGGTGCTTTAGGGAGGGAAGCGGATGAGAAGAGTTGTAGCGGCGCTCATCAGTCTTTTAGGTCTGGCCCTGGCCCAGGAGAGCCACCGGGTGGCCATTACCCACCCCTTCTCCCCCTTCAACCGGGAGACCAACTTCCTCCTCATCTGGGTCTTGGTCTTCTCCGTCCTAGTCTTTGGGGTGGTGGCTGGGTCCTTGGCCTACATTACCTGGAAGTTCCGGGCCAAACCCGGTCAGGAAGGGGAGCCGCCTCAGGTCCACGGCAATGATCGGCTGGAGGTAGTCTGGACGGTGATCCCCATCTTGATCATCTTCGTTCTCTTCGGCCTGACGGCCCGGAGCCTTATCCAGGTGAATCGGCTTCCTGCGGGAGCCTTGAAGGTGGAGGTGACGGGCTACCAGTTTTGGTGGGACTTTAACTATCCTGAGCTGGGCTTCCGCACCTCCAACGAGCTCATCCTGCCTGCAGGGGTGCCGGTGGTGTTGGAGATTACCTCCAAAGACGTGATCCACTCCTTCTGGGTGCCGGGTCTGGCCGGAAAACGAGATGCCATTCCGGGACAAAAAACCCTTCTCTCCTTTACACCGGAAAAACCGGGCAACTACTACGGCTTCTGTGCCGAGCTCTGCGGCCCCAGCCACTCCCGCATGCTCTTCCGGGCCATCGTGGTGCCTAAAGAAGAGTTTGAGCGGTTTGTGGCTGCGGCCAAGAATTACACGCCTCCAGTGGCCGATGCCCAGGGGCAACAGGTCTTCCAGCAGAACTGCATGGCCTGCCACTCGGTGCAGGCCAAGATGCCTCCTGCGGTCATCGGACCGGAGCTGGGTTTCTTGGGCAATCGGGTGAGCCTGGCCGCGGGGATTGTGGATTACACGCCTGAGCACCTGAAGGCCTGGATCAAGGATCCTGCCTCCATGAAGCCGGGGAGCAAGATGCCGGGTTTTCCCCAGCTTTCCGAGGAGGACCTGAACGCTTTGGTCCGCTACCTGGATGGGCTTAAGGTGGAGGGTTTTGACTTCAAGGCGTTGCCTAAGTTCTAAGGAGGTATGGGCAGATGGCCATCGCAACTAAGCCAAAAGTTGGTTTCTGGGCGATCCTTTGGGATCTCCTGACCACGGTAGACCATAAGAAGATCGGGCTTTTGTACACGGCCACCGCCTTCTTCGCCTTTGCCCTGGCGGGGGTTTTCTCCCTCCTCATCCGGGCGCAGCTGGCGGTACCCAACAACACCTTCCTCACCGGGGAGCAGTACAACCAGGTCCTGACCCTGCACGGGGCCACCATGCTCTTCTTCTTCATCATCCAGGCCGGGCTTACCGGCTTCGGCAACTTCGTGGTGCCCCTGATGCTGGGGGCCCGGGACGTAGCCCTGCCCCGGGTGAACGCCTTCAGCTATTGGGCCTTTTTGGGGGCCATCATCCTCGCCCTCATGAGCTTCTTTTTCCCGGGTGGGGCTCCCAGCGTGGGCTGGACCTTCTACTACCCCTTCTCCGTGCAGTCGGGGAGCGGGGTGAACTTCTACATGGCGGCCATCCTGCTCCTCGGCTTTTCCAGCCTCTTGGGCAACGCCAACTTCATCGCCACCATCTACAACCTGCGGGCCCAGGGGATGAGCTTGTGGAAGATGCCCATGTACGTGTGGAGCGTCTTTGCCGCCAGCGTCCTCAACCTCTTCAGCTTGGCGGGCCTCACGGCGGCCACCTTGCTCGTCCTCCTGGACCGGAAGATCGGCCTCACCTGGTTTAACCCCGACATCGGGGGCGACCCGGTGCTCTTCCAGCAGTTCTTCTGGTTCTACTCCCACCCCACGGTCTACGTGATGCTCCTGCCCTACCTGGGCATCCTGGCGGAGGTGGCCTCCACCTTTGCCCGGAAGCCCCTCTTCGGCTACAAGCAGATGGTCTGGGCCCAGATGGGCATCGTGGTGCTGGGCACCATGGTTTGGGCCCACCACATGTTCACCGTGGGCGAGTCCACCATCTTCCAGATCGCCTTCGCCTTCTTTACGGCCCTCATCGCCGTGCCCACTGGGGTGAAGCTTTTCAACTTGATCGGCACCCTTTGGGGTGGGCACCTGCAGATGAAGACGCCCCTCCTTTGGGTGCTGGGCTTTATCTTCAACTTTCTCCTGGGTGGCATCACCGGGGTCATGCTCTCCATGACCCCCTTGGACTACCACTTCCAGGACTCCTACTTCGTGGTAGCCCACTTCCACAACGTGCTCATGGCGGGGTCTGGCTTTGGGGCCTTCGCCGGGCTTTACTACTGGTGGCCCAAGATGACGGGCCGCATGTACGACGAGCGTTTGGGACGGCTTCACTTCTGGCTCTTCCTGGTGGGCTACCTGGTCACCTTCCTGCCCCAGTACGCCCTGGGCTTTTTGGGCATGCCCCGGCGCTACTACACCTACAATGCGGACATCGCCGGCTGGCCGGAGCTTAACCTGATCTCCACCATCGGGGCCTTCATCCTGGGTCTAGGAGGTCTGGTCTGGATCTACACCATGTGGAAGAGCCTGCGCTCCGGAGAGAGGGCTCCGGATAACCCCTGGGGCGGCTACACCTTGGAGTGGCTCACCAGCTCTCCGCCCAAGGCCCATAACTTCGACGTGGCCCTGCCCAAGGACTTCCCCTCCGAGCGGCCTCTCTACGACTGGGCCAAGAAGGGGGTGGAGCTGAAGCCGGAAGACCCCAGCCACATCCACCTGCCCAACAGCTCCTTCTGGCCCTTCTACGCCGCCGCCACCCTCTTTGCCTTCTTCGTTTCCGTGGCCGCCCTGCCCGTGCCCAACGTGTGGATGTGGGTCTTCCTGGGCCTCTTTGCCTACGGGCTGGTGCGCTGGGCCCTCGAGGACGAGTACAGCCACCCGGTGGAGCACCACACCCTCTCTGGCAAGTCCAACGCCTGGATGGGGATGGCCTGGTTCATCGTTTCGGAGGTGGGCCTTTTCGCCATCCTCATCGCCGGCTACCTATACCTGCGCCTCACCGGCGCCGCCGTGCCTCCCGAGGAGCGGCCTGCTTTGTGGCTGGCCCTCCTCAACACCTTCTTCCTGGTGAGCTCCTCCTTCACCGTGCACTTCGCCCACCACGACCTGAGGCGGGGCCGGTTCAGTCCCTTCCGCTTTGGCCTTCTCGTCACCATCATCCTGGGCGTGCTCTTCTTCCTGGTCCAGAGCTACGAGTTCTACCACTTCCACCACGCCTCCAGCTGGCAGGAGAACCTCTGGACCGCCACCTTCTTCACCATCGTGGGCCTTCACGGCCTGCACGTGGTGATCGGAGGCTTTGGCCTCATCCTGGCCTACCTGCAAGCCCTCCGCGGCAAGATCACCCAGCACCACCACGGCACCCTCGAGGCGGCCAGCATGTACTGGCACCTGGTGGATGCGGTCTGGCTGGTGATCGTGACCATCTTCTACGTCTGGTGATCCCTCTTGGTCTTGGCCCCCGCCATTTAGGCGGGGGCTTTGCTGTGTATGGGAAGGGATGCGCCTTTTGGTGGTAGATTTTGATCCCACATTCCGCACCCCTCCCACCTTCCCGTAGGATTTTGGGGTGGCAGAGACTCCCGACCTGCAGGTGTACGACCTCGGCCACCTGGGCCTGGTGGCCGGCATCCTGGACCGCATTGGACTGGTATCCCTGGTGGACAGGCGGGTAGGTCCCCGCCCGGGGGAGAAGGTGAGCACGGGGGTTGCCCTGAAGGCCGCGGTCCTCAACGCCCTGGGCTTCCTTTCCTCCCCCCTTTACCTCTTCGGCCACTTCTGGGAGGGCAAGCCCACGGAGTGGCTCTTGGGGAAGGGCATCACCCCGGACCTCCTCAACGACGACCGCATGGGGCGGATGCTGGACAGCCTGTATGCGGTGGGGGTGACGGAGCTCTTCCTGGAGGTGGCCAAGGAGGCCCACCGGGCCTTTGCCTTCCCGGTGCGGGCCTTGCACGTGGACACCACCAGCTTCCACGTGCACGGGCGGTATGAGGGGACGGGGGAGGAGGAGGCTATCCGCCTGGTGCGGGGGTACAGCCGGGACCACCGGCCGGACCTCAGGCAGTGGGTGATGGGCCTGGTGTGCGCGGACACGGGGGGCATCCCC
>NZ_JAKEDU010000011.1 GCF_021462405.1 Thermus tengchongensis
CAGGATCAAACTCTCCAATAAAATCAACGCCCGAAGGCGTTTTGTCTCGTGGGTTGCCCTATTCCTGCGCTTTCAAGATCCCCCGCCGGTCCAACCGGCGCAACATTGAATGTACCAGGCAGGGGCATTTCTGTCAAGATGGGGGCATGTTGGACCTCTTGGTGGTGGTCCCCCATCCCGACGACGAAAGCTTCGGCGCTGGGGGAGCGCTCCTTCTGGCCAAAAAGGAGGGGCTCAGGACGGGCATCCTCACCCTCACCCGAGGGGAGGCGGGAAGAACCCTGGGGCTTTGCCCCCCTGAGGAACTGCCCAGGGTGCGGACCCAAGAGCTTGAGCGGGCGGCAGAGATCCTGGAGGTGGACTTCCTCGAGGTCCTCTCCTTCCCCAACGCCCTACCCCAGGCGGCCCACCTGGACCACAGGGGCCCCAAAGGGGCGGCGGAGGGACCCCGCGGGCTAGCCTCGGGAAAAGGCCTCCTCGACCACCCCGAGGCGGAAGCGGCCATCCGGGAAAGGCTTCTTGCCCAAAGGCCCCGCTATGTCCTGACCTTTCCCCCTGATGGCATCAACGGCCACCCCGACCACGTGGCCACAAGCCGCTACGCTACCCGGGCGGCAGAGGGCCTGGCCCGGGTGGCATACTTCGTGCGGCCCGAAGGCCCCTGGCCCGTCACCCACCGCCTACACCTACCCGAGTGGGCCCTGGCCCGAAAGCTCAAGGCCCTGGCCCAGCACCGGACCCAGGCCCTGTCCTTGCTGGATTTTATGGAAAGGTATCCGGAAAGACTCTGGACGGAAACCTTCCACCTCTCCGGAACGGAGGGCACCCAGGAGGGGCCATGGTGGTAAAGCCCCTGGACCACACCGCCGACGTGGGGTTCCTCCTGGAGGCAGAAAGCCTCGAGGGCCTCTTCCAGGCCGCCCTGAAAGGGCTTCTCCAGGTGATGTTCCTCTCTCCCCCCAAAGGGGGAAGCCGGCGCAGGCGCCTTTCCCTGGAGGCGGAGGACCTGGAAACCCTCCTGGTTCGTTTCCTGAACGAGCTCATCTACCTGATCCAGACCAAGGGCTTCGTGCCCGGGAAGGCACGGGTACGGGTACAAACGGAAGCCGGGGGCTACCGCCTTACCGCCACCCTTTGGGGTGAACCCTTCCAGGAGAGCTTTGGCTTCCAGGGAGAGGTGAAAAGCGCCACCTTCCACGGCCTGGAGGTGAGCCGGGAAAACGGAGCATGGAAGGCCCAGGTGATCCTAGACGTGTAGGGCGGAAAGACCCGCCCGCACCCGGTCCAAAAGCCCTGCCGCCACCAGGCTCCTGGCCCGAAGAAGGGCGTTTTTCACCGCCAAAGCGTCGGCGGAACCGTGGCCGATAAAGACCGCCCCCTCCACCCCCAGAAGGGGCATGGCCCCGTACTGGGCGGGATCCACCCGTTCCCGCACCCGGCGCAAGGCCCCCCGGGCCAGGAGGGCCCCGAGCCGGGCCAGGGGAGTAGAGGTGAGGGCCTCCTTGATCCAGCTGAGGAGGACCTTGGCCTCCCCCTCCGCCAGCTTCAGGACCACATTACCGGTAAAGCCGTCGGTGACCACCACCTCCGCGGTGCCCAAGAAGATGTCCCGCCCCTCCACGTTGCCGTAGAAGCGCTCCCCCAAGGCCGCCTTGAGGAGGGGGTAGGCCTCCAGCACCAAGGCGTTGCCCTTCCCCTCCTCCTCCCCGATGGAGAGGAGGCCCACCTTGGCCCCGGGAAGCCCCGAGGCCTCGGCATAGGCCAGGCCCATGGCGGCGAACTGCACCAAGAAAGAGGGCCTGCAGTCGGCGTTGGCCCCCCCGTCCAGGAGGAAGGTGCGCCCTCTTTGGCTGGGGAACTCCACCAAGAGGGCAGGCCGTTCCACCCCCTTGACCCGCCCCAGGGTAAAGAGGGCCGCGGCCATGGTGGCCCCGGTGTGGCCCATGGAAACCACCGCCTCCACCTCGCCCCGCTTCAGGAGGTCCATGGCCACCATGATGGAGCTTTCCCGGCGCCTCCTCACCTCGGTGGCGTGCTCCTCCATGGGGATCCAGTCCGGAGCATGGTGGATGGGCAAGGAAGCCCCCAGGCGGGCAAGCTCGGCCCGCAGGCGGACCTCCTCCCCCACCAGGAGGACCTCCACCCCCTCCTTTGCCGCCAGGAGGGCCCCCTGGACCGTGACCCCGGGGCCCCGGTCCCCCCCCATGGCGTCCAGGGCGATCCTCACGTTCATGCGCTTGGGGGCAGGTGCTTTTGGATTTTGGCCTCAAAATTGCGCTTGGGCTGGGCCCCCACCAGGACCTCCACCGGCTGGCCGTTTTTGAAGAGGATCACCGTGGGGATGCTCATGACCCTAAAGCGCATGGCCGTCTTGGGGTTTTCGTCCACGTCCAGCTTGGCCACCAAGAGCTTCCCCTCGTACTCCCTAGCCAGCTCCTCGAGGATGGGAGCGATCATGCGGCAAGGAGCGCACCACTCCGCCCAGAAGTCCACCAGGACCAGGGGGTGTCCGCCTAAGGTCTGGTCAAAGTTGGCGTCGGTAACCTCTATGGGCTTCGCCATACCCCATCACTTTAAAGCAAAACCCCGGGGGCATACACCCCCGGGGAACCCTTTGGGCTAGCGCTTCCTCCTACCGCCCTTCTTGCCCCCCTTGCCGCCAAAGCCCCCGGTACCCCGGAGGAAGCTTTTGAGCTTGTTCTCAAACTCCGGGGACTGCTTGGGCAGGCGCCGGGGCCTGGGGGGCGGAGCCCCTTCCGGGGCGGGGGTAAGGTCCTTGATGGAAAGGTCCAGACGGCCCTTGGCATCCCGTCCCTTCACCATCACCTGGACGATGTCCCCCTCATTGAGGAAGTCCCGCACGTTCCTCACGAACTCGTGGGCGATCTGGGAGATATGCACCAGCCCCTGCTCGCCCCCCGGGAGCTCCACAAAGGCGCCAAAATCCGTAACCCGCACCACCCGACCCTCTACAACGCTTCCAGCTTCTAGCTCCACTTTCCTTCTCCCTTTGCGCGGCTAGGATCCGCGATGCCCCCACTATAGCACAAAGGGCCGCACCCCCTTGCGGTCCAGGAGGGCGAGGAGCTCAGCAAAGGTGCGCCCGAGCACCGGGTGGCGCCCCTCCGGGATGAGGTCGGCCAGGGGCACCAGGACGAAGGCCCGCTGGTGGAGCCGGGGATGGGGCACCTCGAGGCCCTCCTCCTCCAGGACCCAGTCCCCATAGAGAAGGAGGTCCAGGTCAATGGTCCGAGGCCCCCAGCGCTCCTTACGCTCCCGCCCCAAAGCCCGCTCGATCTCGAGGAGGGCCTCCAAGAGGCGCTGGGGAGGAAGCCCTGTGTCCACCTCCGCCACCAGGTTCAGGTAAGGAGGCTGGGGCGGGCCCACGGGATCGGTTTCGTACACGGGGGAAAGCCGCAGAAGCCGGGTCTCGGGGAGCCGGGAAAGGAGGGAAAGGGCCTGTAAAAGATAGCCCGCCCGGTCCCCCAGGTTGGAACCCAAGCCCACATAGGCCAGCACCTCCCCAGTCTATCCGTTGACAAGGTGGTCCCGCCCCCCTACCCTGAAGGGGAGATGGCCGCCCGGGGCAAAACCTGATGGGGCCTGGGAAGCCTGGCTTCCCGGGCCCGCCCGGGGGCTTTTCTTTTGGGAGGAAGGCATGGTGAAGGAGGACTGGCGGACGCTTTTAGAAGCGGAAAAGAGCCTGGACACCGGCGTCTACACCAAGCACGACCTCCTTTTGGTACGGGGACAGGGAGCCCGGGTCTGGGATGCCGAGGGCCACGAGTACATCGACTGCGTGGGGGGCTACGGGGTGGCCAACCTGGGCCACGCCAACCCCGAGGTGGTGGAGGCCATCAAGAAGCAGGCGGAAACCCTCCTCTCCATGCCCCAGACCCTGCCCACCCCCATGCGGGGGGAGTTCTACCGCACCCTGGTAAGCCTCCTTCCCCCCGAGCTCAACCGGGTCTTCCCCACCAACTCCGGCACCGAGGCCAACGAGGCGGCCATCAAGTTCGCCTGGGCCCACACCAAGAGGCGGAAGCTGGTGGCGGCCATGCGGGGGTTCTCGGGCCGCACCCTGGGGAGCCTTTCCGTCACCTGGGAGCCCAAGTACCGCGAGCCCTTTATGCCCCTCCTAGGCCCCGTGGAGTTCATCCCCTATAACGATGTGGAGGCCCTGAGGCGGGCGGTGGACGAGGAAACCGCGGCGGTGATCCTCGAGCCCGTCCAAGGGGAAGGGGGTGTGCGCCCCGCCACCCCGGAGTTTTTGCAAGCCGCCCGGGAGGTGACTTGGGAAAAGGGTGCCCTCCTCATCCTGGATGAGATCCAGACCGGCATGGGCCGCACGGGGCGGCGCTTCGCCTTTGAGCACTACGGGGTGGTGCCCGACATCCTCACCCTGGCCAAGGCCCTGGGGGGCGGGGTGCCCATAGGGGCGGCGGTGATGCGGGAGGAGGTGGCCAGGAGCATGCCCAAAGGCGGGCACGGCACCACCTTCGGCGGGAACCCCCTGGCCATGGCCGCGGGGGTGGCCGCCCTGCGCTACCTGGAGCGCACCCGGCTTTGGGAGCGGGCGGCGGAGCTAGGCCCCTGGTTCATGGAGAAGCTCAAGGAGATACCCTCCCCCAAGGTCCGGGAGGTGCGGGGCCTGGGCCTCATGGTGGGCCTCGAGCTCAAGGAGAAGGCCGCCCCCTACATCGAGCGCCTGGAGAAGGAACACCGGGTGCTGACCCTGCAGGCGGGCCCCACGGTGATCCGCTTCCTGCCCCCCTTGGTGATCGAGAAGGCTGACCTGGAGCGGGTGGTGGAGGCGGTGCGGGCGGTGCTTACCTCCTGAGATGAAGGCGGACACCTTAGACCCCGTGGAGTTCCTCAAAGGGGCCCTGGAGATCCCCTCCCCCTCAGGGGAAGAACGCCTGGTGGCAGAGTACCTGGCGGAGGGGATGAAGCGGCTGGGCCTTAGGGGCTTCGTGGACGAAGCGGACAACGCCCGGGGACAGGTGGGGGAAGGCCCCGTGCAGGTGGTCCTCCTGGGCCACATCGATACCGTGCCCGGGGTGGTGCCCGTCAGGCTGGAGGGCGGCAAGCTCTTCGGCCGGGGGGCGGTGGACGCCAAGGGCCCTTTCGTGGCCATGGTCTTCGCCGCGGCGGGGCTTTCCCAGGAGGCCAGGAAGCGCCTCACCGTCCACCTGGTGGGGGCCACGGAGGAGGAGGCCCCGAGCTCCAAGGGGGCCCGCTTCGTGGCCCCCAGGCTCAAGCCGGACTATGTGGTCATCGGCGAGCCCTCGGGCTGGGAGGGCATCACCCTGGGCTACAAGGGGAGGCTTCTGGTGAAGGCCAGGCGGGAAAAGGACAACTTCCACTCCGCCCACCACGAGCCCAACGCCGCGGAGGAACTCATCAGCTACTTCGTGGCCATCAAGGCCTGGGCCGAGGCCATGAACGTGGGGCAAAGGGCCTTCGACCAGGTGCAGTACACCCTGCGGGACTTCCGGGTCCACCCCGCAGAGCTCAAGCAGGTGGCGGAGATGTTCTTTGACCTGCGCCTTCCCCCTAGGCTTCCCCCGGAAGAGGCCATCCGCCACCTCACCGCCTACGCCCCTCCTACCATCGAGCTGGAGTTCTTCGGCCGGGAGGTGCCCTACCTGGGCCCCAAGGACACCCCCCTCACCCGGGCCCTGCGCCAGGGGATCCGCAAGGCCGGGGGGAAGCCCGTGTTCAAGCTGAAGACCGGCACCAGCGACATGAACGTCCTGGCGCCCCATTGGAAGGTGCCCATGGTGGCCTACGGCCCGGGGGACTCCACCCTGGACCACACCCCCCACGAGCACATAGAGGTGGAGGAGTTCCTGAAAGGAATAGAAGCGCTTAGGGAAGCCCTCGAGGCCCTGGCCAAAACGCACCCACCGGAGCCAGTCCTAGGCTAAACTGTGGCCGTGGTCGCCTATGGGTTAGGGCTTGTCGCCCTTCTTGTATTCCTGGGTCTATTCCCCCCCACCGCCCCGTGGAGCGAGCGCTTCCTCACCCCCCTGGTGGCCCTGGGAGGGGGGGTTTTCCTTCTCAGGCACCGGCAGGAATCCTGGGGCCTGGGGCTTCTCTTCCTGGGGCTCGGGGACCTGGCCTGGACCCTGGAAGATCTGAAGAGCCTACCCCGAGGCCTGTACCTGGAGTTCCCCTACGTGGTGGGGTATGCCGCCTTAACCTGGGCTCTTCTCAAGATCCCCGGGGAGAAGCCTCGCCTAAGCCTCCTTCTGATGCCCCTGGCCCTTCTGGGCCTGGCCTCTGCTTTGAAGCCGGAACTGGGCATAGACCGGATCTACACCGTGTGGGATGCCCTCCTCCTTCTCCTTCTTCTGCTCAGGCTGGAGCCCCTGTTCCAGGAAGGCCTTCCGGGGGGACGGGCCCTTTGGGGGGTGGGCTTCCTCCTCTTCTTGGTAGCGGACATGGCCTACGCCTTCCTGGAAGCGGCGGGCGGCTACCCCACGGGCCACCCCGTCCACCTCCTCTGGACCTTGGGGTACCTCCTCCTGGCCCTGGGGGTGGTGGAGGAGCGGGAAGGACGCGCCTCCTTTTTGGGGCAAGCCCTGGCCCTGGGCAGCCTCTTTTTCATGCCCGCCGTCCTTCTCAACGACCCCACCCCCTGGAGTGTCCGGCTCCTGGCCCTTTACGGGGGGCTGGTGGGAGCGCTAGGCCTTCTCTATGCCCTCCACCTGGAGTGGCGGCGCACCGAGGAGAAGCGGGTCCGCTGGACCCACTTCTTGGAGGCGCTGGCCCGCCTTTCCCCCAGCGTGACCCAGACCCTGAGCCCAGAAGGAGTCCTCCTGGAGGCCCTGGGGGCAGCCCAGCACCTCGTTCCCCAGGCGGTGGGCCTCGAGGTGCGGGGAAGGCGGGGCCTGGTGGGGGAGCGTACCCCCCACTCCTTGACCATCCCCCTAAACGGGGACGCCGCCTACCTCTACCTGCGCACCCCCCCGGAAGAACCCGTACCCCAAGGCTTCCTCTCCCTCCTGGGGGAGCGCATCAAACAGGTGCTGAAGCAGGTGGAGTGGGGTACCCTGGCCCTCACCGATCCCCTCACGGGCCTCCTGAACCGGAGGGGCCTGGAGGTGGAGCTCCCCAAGCTCCTGGCCCTGGCCCGCCGCTACGGGGCCCCCGTGAGCGTGGTGATGCTGGACATCGACCGCTTCAAGCGGGTGAACGACACCTACGGCCACCCCGTGGGGGATGAGGTACTAAGGCTCCTGGGGCGCATTCTCCAGGCCAGCGTGCGCCGCGAAGACCTGGCGGTGCGCTACGGGGGGGAGGAGTTTTTGCTCCTCCTCTACGGGGCCAACCGCGAAGCGGCCAAGGAGGTGGTGGAACGCATCCGCTACCGCTTCCGCACCCAACGGGTGGAACCCATCCCCTACCCCCTCACCCTCTCCGCGGGCATCGCCGGCGGAGAGGTGCCGGAAGGGGAAGCGCAGGTGGAGGACTGGATCCTGAAGGCCGACTACGCCCTCCTGCGGGCCAAGGAAACCGGGCGGGACCGGGTGACCCTGGCCTAAAACCCCGTTGCGGCTTGCGCCGCAACGGGGGCCCCAAGAAGAGGGGCGCGCTTGGCCCTTACTTCTTGGGCATCATCTTGGCCATGAGGGCCTCGAGGGCCTTCATGTCCTCGTTGAGGTGGCCAAAAGCCTTACCCAAGGCCTTCAGGAGCAAGAAGAGGACGCCCAAAGCCTTCTGCACCTCGGGGTCAGAAAGCTGCTTCAAGACCCCCGTGAGGCCTACCCGGGGCGGATCCCGCATCACCTCGGGGGTGAAGGTCTCGGAGAGGCCCCGCTGCAGGGCGCCCGCCATCATGCCGATGGCCGCGGGCTCAATGCGGGAAAGGATGTCCAGGACGTTGGCCCCATGGGAGAGGAGCCTTAGGAGCTGGGGCTCCATGAGCATCCCCAAGCCCTCCCCGAAGTTCTCCGAGAGGTGGCCCAAGAAGGCCAGGGCCCCCGATTTCTCCAGTTTCTCTAAGGTTTCCGCTAGCTTCTCCAGGGCCTCGGCCTGGTCCAGGAAGCGGGCCAGGAGGGAGATGAGCTGCAGGTTCTTGGGGTCCAAGAGAAGGCCCAGGTTCTCGGCAAGGGTCTCCCCGGCCCCCATCTGGGCCAGGAGGCCGAGCCCACTCTTTTCCAAGACCTCCTCTATGTGGGCTAGCCTTTCTTCCACCGTAAGCATCTTTTCCATAGCCCCTCCTACTCGATCAAGGTGGCGAACCAGAAGCCCTCAAAGAGCATCTTGGTCACCCGCACCCACTTGCCCACGGCCATCACGCCGCAGGAGGGCATACCCGTGCCCGCCAGGAGCCGCTCAAAGGAGCACTGGGGCAGGAGGGCGTTATCGCCGAAGTCCATGATGCACATGGCCACGGGGTTGAAGGGCTCGCCGATATAGGCCCCCTTGAGGTCGGAGGCAATGACCCCGGCCACGTACTCCCCTTGGAAGTGGGCCACCACCCCGGCGGGGGGCAGCATCAGGGAGGGGTTCACCGTGTCCCCGATGACGAAGACGTTGGGGAACTTGGTGGAGCGGAAGGTGGACTTGTGCACCTCGGGGAAGCCCTGAGGCCCCGCCAGGGGGGACTCCCGCACCACCCGGTTGGGGGCGAAGGGCGGGGTGAGGATGAGGAGGTCGTAGGGAAGCTCCCGCCCGTCCTTGGCCTTGACCTTGCCCCCCTCAAAGGCCACCGGCTCAAACTCCCCGTGGAAGGCGATGCCCTTGGAACGGAGGATCTCCATGACCTTC
Organism: Thermus tengchongensis; assembly: GCF_021462405.1. Lineage (NCBI taxonomy): Bacteria > Thermotogati > Deinococcota > Deinococci > Thermales > Thermaceae > Thermus > Thermus tengchongensis. The sequence goes on from NZ_JAKEDU010000011.1 coordinate 8,779, forward strand.
CCCGAGATCACCGGACCCATGCCCGCCAGGGGCAAGGGGTTCAGGTGGAAAACGTCCACGGTGCTCTTTTCCCGCACCCCCTTGACCTTCAGGGCAAACTCCGCCTGGCCGGCCACCTCATAAGGGGCGGGAGGGCAGGGGTAGTAGGGGGAGGAAACCCCCACCACCACCCTGCCGCCCTTGAAACCTTTGAGGGCTTCCCGGAGCTTCAAAGCTCCTTCCAAGCTCCAGGGAGCGTAGCTGTCCTGGGCGGGGGAAGGCAACGGCTCGGCCCCCAGGGAGACGATCAGGTAGTCGTAGGCGAGCTCCCCGGCGCTGGTCCGCACCTTGTTGTTGGCCGGGTCCAGGGCCTCCACCATGGCCTGCAGGTACTGGATGCCCCGTTTTTCCAGGTTGGCCAGGGGCCTCCTCACCTGCTCGGGCTCCCGCATGCCGAAGGCCACCCAGGGGTAGGCGGGCATGAACTCGTGGTAGGCGTTCTTGTCCACCAGGGTGACCTCCACCTCGCGGCCCAAAAGCTTCTTCACCTTGTTGGCCGCCACCAGGCCACCCGAGCCGCCTCCCAGAACCAGAACCTTCGTCGCCATCTTCCACCTCCCGGGTACCCTTACCGTGTACCCCTAAGTCCAGGATGCACCCATCCTCTTTGTGAAGGTAGGTGCAAATGCCCCGCCCTCTGGGCGGGGCCATCCCTGGTTTAGGGAATCCTCAGGAGGGGTTCCGCAGGCGCTGGAGGAAGAAGAGGCCAAGGCCCAGGAAACCCAGCACCTCCCCGATCCCCACCCCCCGCCCCAGGGCGGGGAGCACGTACCAGGCCAGGTGCAGAAGGCGGAAAAGGGGAATCCAAAGGGCCACGGGCAGGAGAAACCGGGCCTCCCGCTTGGGCAGGTTGGTGAGAAGGTAGAGGAAAGGGAGGAGGAACCCACCTACGGCCCATAGGGCGGCCACCCCTCCCCAAGGACCCTCCAGCCGCTTCAGGTAGAACTCCACCTCGTGGGGCAGGTCCCCGCCCCAGACGATGATGAGGGTGGTGGCCTCCACGTAGATCCAAATGATGGACAGGGCCAGAAGGAGGTTGGTATGGTTCTGGGCCTGGCCCATAAGGGCCGCCGTACCCTGGCGGGCGGCCAAGGCCACGGCCACGGCCAGGGCCAGGAGGGTGGCGGAGAGGAGGAGGATGGCCCCAAAGGAGGCGGAGTAGAAGTGGGCCTCGAGGGCCATGAAGAGGTCATAGGTGAGGAAGGTGGCGGCGGCGAAGGTGAGGGGCAGCCCCCAGGCCCCCACCTCGGAGCGGTGCTCCCCGGGTTTCAGCTTCAGGAGTACCCAGGAGAAGAGGGTGAAGAAGAGGACGTAGCGCAGGAGCATGAAGGGGGCGTTCAGGTACCCCTCGCGGTGGGCCAGGATGGGGTCCAGGCTGGCCCCCGGCCGGGCCCAGGGAAAGAGCTCCGGCAGGAAGAGGAAGAAGGGAAGGCCCAACAAGCCCATGAGGGGAAGGGTCCGGGCCAGGGGGTAGAGGTAAGGCTCCAAGGGTACCCCCCAGCGGCTCTGCAGGGCGTTGTGCAGGAGGAGGAGCAAAAGCGCCCCCAGGGAAAGCAGGAGGAAGAAGGCGAAGGGGAAGTAGGCGGCGGGGGCCCCGAAGAGGAAGGCCAAGGCGTAGAGCAGAAGGCCCAGGTAAAAGGCTCCAGAGCGGCCCACTTCAATAGACCTCTGCATTCACCACCTCCAGGGGGCAGGCCTCCATCTGGAGGCACTGCTTGATGTAGCGGGCGATGAGCCAGCGCTCCCTCTCCGGGATGCGGCTCTTGTAGGAGAGCATGCGGCCAAAGCCGTTGGTGGCGGCAAAGTAGAAGTAGCCCTCGGGCATGGCCTTCACCGCTGGATCCAGCAAGGAGCGGGGCTTGGGCATCCCCAAGGGGATCACCCGCCCGTCCCCCTCCCCGTTAAGCCCGTGGCAGATGGCACAGAAGGAGCGGTAGAGGACCTTGCCCCGCAAAAGCTCCCCCTCCGTGAAGGTGAAGGGGTTGTCGGCAAACCCCCCCTCGGGCTTGAGCCCGGTACGCACCTCCAGGTTCAGGTTCTCCCCGAAGCGCACCCGTTCCGGGGCCACCTGGACCTGCAAAGGGGCTTCCCGAAAGGGCTTCACCTTGGGCTGGTCCCACATCCAGCCGCAGGCGGAAAGGAGAGGAAGAAGGAGAAGGAGGAGCCTAATCACGCCGCACCTCCTCCACCTCCGCCCCCAGTTCCCGCAGAAGGGCCTTGGTGCTCTCCAGGTCGAACCGGGGGTCTGTGGCGTAGACGAAGACCCCGTACTCGTCCAAAAGGACCCGCACGTACTCCTTGGCCCGCACCGCGGGGTGGGCGGCCAGGGGGAGGCCGTTTATGTACAGGAGAAAGAGGAAGATCCCCACGGTGATGGTGAGGATGGTGAGCTCAAAGGTCACGGGAATGAAGGCGGGCCAGCCCAACAGGGGCTTGCCCCCGGCGTTGTGGGGATAGTCCAAGGTGGTGTAGATCTGGAGGAAAAGCCCCAGGCCCACCCCCAAGACCCCCAGACCGAAGGCGATCCAGGGAATGCGCCCGTCCCCACCCAGCACCTCCTCTATGCCCTCCACGGGGTTTGGGGCGAGGGCCTCGAGGTGGCGGTATCCCCTTCCCTTGAGCACCCTCAAGGCCTCCAAAAGCCTTTCCGCCGAGTCAAAGTAGGCCATGAGTCCATACAGCATGGGCCCCTCCTAGTGCTTTCTCAGGCGGTGGAACAGGTGGACCATCTCCGCCACGGCGATGGGGGGGAAGATGCGGATGAAAAGGGAAAGACCGAAGAGGAAGAAGCCGATGGTCCCGAGGAAGAGGGTCCAGTCCACCCAGGTGGGGTAGTAAAGCTGGAAGTTCCCGGGGAGGAAGTCGTGGGACAGGCTGATCACCACGATCACGAAGCGCTCCAGCCACATGCCCACGTTGGCCAGGATGGAGAAGACGAAAAGCCAGGTGAGGTTCTTGCGGAAGCGGGGGAACCAAAGGGTCTGCAAGAGGACCACGTTGATGAGCATCATGGCCCAGTAGTAGGGGGCATAAGGCCCGGTCATGCGCCAAACCTGCTGCGCCCACTCCGCAGGCTCCCCCGCGTACCAGGCGATGAAGATCTCCAGGAGGTAGATGTAGGCCACCCCAAGCCCCGAGGCCAGGGTCACCTTGGCCATCCAGTCCAGGTGGCGGTCGGTGATCACCCCCTCCAGCCGGTACCACTTCCTTAGGGGGATGATGAGGGTCAGGGCCATGGCGAAGCCCGAGTAGATGGCCCCTGCGGCGAAGAAGGGGGGGAAGACGGTGAGGTGCCATCCCGGCACCAGGCCATAGGCGAAGTCCATGCTCACCACCGAGTGCACGGAGATCACCACTGGGGTAGCCAGGCCTGCCAGGAGCACGTACACCGCCCGGTAGCGCTGCCAGTGGACGGCGTTGCCCGTCCAGCCCAGGGAAAGCCAACCGTAAAACTTACGGCGCCACCCCCTGCTCCGCTCCCGCAACAGGGCCAGGTCGGGGATCAGGCCCAGGTAGAGGAAGAGGGTGGAGATGGTGATGTAGGTCATGATGGCCAGCACGTCCCAGGAGAGGGGGCTCTTGTACTGGGGCCAGAGGGCCATGTGGGTGGGGTAGGGCATGACCCAGTAGAAGTGCTGGGGCCGGCCCATGTGGATGAGGGGGAAGGTGGCCGCGGCCAGGATGGCGAAGAAGGTCATGGCCTCGGTGACCCGGTTCAGGGAGTCCCGCCAGTTCTGGCGCATGAGGACCAGGATGGCGCTGATCAGGGTCCCCGCGTGGCCGATGCCGATCCACCAGACGAAGTGCACGATGTCCAGCCCCCAGGCCACGGGCTGGTTGATGCCCCAGGTGCCCAGGCCTTTGACGAAGGTGACGAAGATGGCGTAGAGCCAGACTAGGGTCAGGGCCGCCCCCACGGCCACCACCACCTTCCAGGGCCGGGGCGGAGGCTTTTCCACGGGCTCCAAGAGCTTTTCCACCAGGGTCCTTTCCGTCCACTCCCCTTGGATCAGGTCGCGGTCGGGGTGGGGTTCCTTATGCGCCATGCTTCCCCTCCTTCAGCTTGGGATTGGGGTTTTTCAGGTGGGCCAGGTAGGTGGTGCGGGGCCAGGTGTTGGCTTCCTCCAGCAGGGTGTAGTGCCGCCCCTCCTTGCGGTGGGACTGGATGGGGTCCTCGGGGTCCAGGAGGTCCCCGAAGTGGATGGCCTTCCCCGGGCAGACCTCCTGGCAGGCGGTCTTGATCTCCCCGGTGCGGATCTTCCGCCCCTCCTGAGCTGCCCGGGCCCGGGTGGTTTCAATGCGCTGCACGCAGTAGGTGCACTTCTCCATCACCCCGCGGCTCCGCACCGTCACCTCGGGGTTCATGAGGAGGGAGAGGGGGCTTTCCTTAGCCCTTCTGGGGTCCCCCTTGCCCACGAAGGCCTCCCCGTAGGGGAAGAAGTTGAAGCGCCTCGCCTTGTAGGGGCAGTTGGCGGAGCAGTACTTGGTGCCCACGCAGCGGTTGTAGACCATAAGGTTCAAGCCCTCGCTGGAGTGCTCCGTGGCCGCCACTGGGCAGACCGCCTCACAGGGTGCCTTTTCGCAGTGCTGGCACATCACCGGCTGGTGCACCACCCCCTCCTCGGCGAAGTAGCGGTCCACGCGGATCCAGTGCATCTCCCGCCCCTTGGCCACCTCCTCCTTGCCCACCACGGGGATGTTGTTCTCCACCTGGCAGGCCAGGGTGCAAAGCCCACACCCCAGGCAGCGGCTGAGGTCCACGGTCATGGCCCAGGCGTGTTCCCCCTGGGGCCAGGGGGGGTAGAAGGAGATCCGCTTCTCCTTCTCCGGCTCGGCCTCGAGGGCCTGGGCCTCCTCCATCACCTTCACCGCCTCCACCTCGCCCAAGTACCCGTGGTACTGGGTGGACACCAAGGGGTAATGCCGGCCCGTGGCAGCCACCTCCATGGGCCAGACCACCCCTTCAGGGTGGAAGAAGTGGGAGAGGGGAGCCACCCCGCTCCCCTTGGGCAGACCGGGCAGAGGCCAAAGGGGCAGAAGGGCCTCCTTCCCCCCCGCCTTAACCCGTAGGAGGGGGCGCTTGGGATCCGCCTTCCGCTCCCTGGCCCGGATATCCCCTAAGAGGCCCAGGGCCTCGGTATCCTCCTCCCCAAGGAGCAGGGCCCCATCCCAGACCAGGCGGCTCAGGGGCCGGGGTAGCTCTTGCAAATAGGGGTTGTCGCGGTAGCGCCCGTCAAAGAGGCTGAAGTCGGGGCGGAGGGTGAGCTCCAGGGGGGCCTCCGCCCGCAAGGGGGGCAGGCGGCCTTCTAGCCCAGGGCGTACCGCCACAGGCACCTCTTCCGCTTCCGCCAAGGGCCTCCCCTCCGTCAGGGCCCGCTTCTCCTCGGGGGAAAGGGCGGGCAGCTCCTCCCCTAAAAGCCCCGCCAGCACCTCCTCCAGGCTCTTCCCGCCCCAGAGGGGTTGGATGAGGGCCTGGGCAGGCCAGAGCCGGCCCTCGGCATCCCGGTGCTGACCGGAGGCCTCAAGAGCATGGGCCAAGGGCAGGCTCCAACCGGCCCCCTGGTGGGGATAGAGGGAAAGGACTGCGGAAAAGGCCTTGCCCGAAAGGTTGGGCAAGGGTCCCTCCGCCGCCCACACCAGGCGCTCGGCCCCCTCGGCCTGGGAAAAGGCTTTGGGGGTAGCCGCCTCCTTCTCCGGGGGCTCCACATAGCGCACCGGGGCCTTAAGGACCTGGTTGATGGCCATGACCAGGGCCTGGGCCCCCGGGGAAAGCTGGGGCCCGGCCAAGACCACCCCGCCCCTTTGCAGGTCCTCCGCCAAGGCCGAGAGAAACCCCCCGTAGTCCGAGGCGGGGGTCCCCTGGACCACCCCCAGGGTCTGGGCCAGGGCCAGGGCAAAGGCCTCCACCTGGCTGGGCTTCAAGGCCAAGCGGTGGTCCGCCATGCTGCCCAAAAGGCTTGCCCCGCTTTCCACCGCATAGATGCGGTTCATGGGGGGAAGGCGCCTTTGGCTTAGGGCCGCCCACCAGAGGTAACCCGCCGGGTGCTCGTGCGCCTCCACATCCAGAAGGAGCACCGTCCCCGCCCGCTCCGGGGTGTACACGGGCCAGGCCCTCCGCCCGAAGGCCAGCTCCGCTCCCAGGTAGAGGTTCTCCAGGCTCCAAGCCTCAAACCGGGCCACCCGGAGGTTGGGGAAGCGGGCCTGGGCTCTTTCCAACAGGCCCTCGAGCCTAGGGGAGGTGGTGCGGGGCAGGACCAGAAGGGTCTCCCCCTCCGCCAAGGCCTTCCGCCAGGCCTGGTAGAAGCCTTCCCAATCCGGGGTCTTCCCCTGGCGGGCCGGGTCGTAGAGGGCGTATAGCCCCGCCAGGGGATAGGGGCTCATGGCCCTTTCCAAAGGCGCCAGGAAGAGGGGCCTTTCCTGGTAGACCTTTACCCGCACCGGCTCGGCAAAGCCGGCATGGACCGTGGCGGTGACGAACTCCGCCTCTCCCCCCTCCACCACCCATTCCGGCTGGCGCACGTAGGGTACCCCCTTCCGCCGCACCACCGGGGTACAGGCGGCCAGGGACAAAAGCCCCAAAGCCAAGAACCCCCGCCGGGACACAGGGCCAAAGGGAAACTCCTCACGGAAGAGCTCCCGCTCCAAAGCCTCTTCATAACCGCGCCGTTCCCTCATGAAGCCTCCTAGCGGTGACAGGTGTTGCAGCTGGTAAGGGCCTCCGCCGAGCGCACCTTATAGAGTTCCTTGAGCTTCTTGCCCAGCTCGGGATCCGGGGTGTAGGCCATGTTGAAGACCTGCTCCCTCGGCCTGAGGTGGGCTTCCGGCTGGCGGTGGCAGTCCAGGCAGAACTTCATGGTGAAGGCCTGGGGCTGGCGGACCACCACCATCTGGTCCACCCGGCCATGGCACTCGGCACACCCCACCCCCTTGGCCACATGGGCCCCGTGGTGGAAGTAGACGAAGTCCGGCAGGTTGATGACCCGGTTCCAGCGCAAGGGCTCCCCCGTTTCCCAGCTTTGCCGCACCAGGGCCAGGTTGGGGCTATCGGGTTTGATGAAGGTGTGGCAGGTCATGCAGGTTTCTGTGGAGGGAAGTCCGGCGTAGGCAGCATGTTCCACGGCCGAGTGACAGTAGCGGCAGGAAAGCCCCAAGCCTCCGGCGTGGAAGGCGTGGCTGAAGGGCACGGGCTGCTCCACGGGCTGGGTGCGGTACTCAAAAGCCCCCACCGCCACCCCGGAAAAGACCACCACCAGTAGCGCAAATACCCCCAGAACCGTTCCCCAGAAGAGGGTCCTTACCCATCGGTTGCGCCGCCGCATGCCACCTCCGGTCTTAAGGGCCAAGGCTACGGGCAAAGGGGCAAGGGGTCAATCAAGGGGCGTGGGTTTTTTCATAAGCGAATGGAACCTACCCGTGCCTACCCTTTAGCAAGGTCTTCTAATGGGTACACTAGCGGAAAGGGGAAGGGACAAATGTCCCAAACTCCGGCAAACCTTGACAAGGAGGAGGCTTTTGCTAAACTAAGGCTTGCGCGTAAGGCGCACCCTGCCGGGATGGTGGAACTGGTAGACACGCCATCTTGAGGGGGTGGTGCCCGCAAGGGCGTGCGGGTTCAAGTCCCGCTCCCGGCACCAAAGAGGCCCTTTGGGGCCTTTTTCCTTTATGCGGCTTCTCCTAGAGCGCACCCTCAAGACCCTCGAGGACACCCAGGCCCTGGCCCGGGAAGCCCTGGCCCTTTTTCCCCCGGGGGCCCTGGTGGTCTTGGAGGGCCCTTTGGGTGCGGGCAAGACCACCTTCGTCCGCTTTCTGGCCGAGGCCTTGGGCTTTAAGGGAAGGGTGACCAGCCCCAGCTACACCCTCATCCACACCTACCCCACCCCGGAAGGCCCCCTGGCCCATGCGGACCTCTACCGCCTAAATGACCAGAGGGCCCTTCTGCCCCAGCTGGAGGCCGCCCGGGAAGGGGCCCGCCTTCTCCTGGTGGAGTGGGGGGACCCTGGCCTCCTCGAGGCCGATTTCCTCCTGCGCTTCAGCCCCCAAGGGGAGGTGCGCCGGGCCGAGCTATGGCACCTCCACCCCGGCCAGGAGGAGGGCATCCAGCAAGGCCTCCCGCCCGGCCCGCCCGGCGAATAGGGCCACCACCTTGCCTTCGGCATCCACCACGAAGGTCCAAGGCTGGCCCACCACCTTGAAGCGGTTGGCCACCTCGGGGGGTTTGTCCTTCTCCGAGGCCAGCAAGGGAATGAACCGGGGAAAGGCCTTCATGTACTCCAGCACCACCTCCTTGGTGTCCTTGGGCTCCCGGCTGATCACATAGAAGGGCACCCGGGTTTCCTCCGCCACCTGGTAAAGCCCTGGGAACTCCGCCTTGCACACCGGGCACCAGCTGGCCCAGAAGACAATGACCGCAGGCTTCTTCATGGTGGCGGGGGTAATAAGGTTGCCCTTGGGATCCAGAAGGGCGAACTCGGGCAGGCGCTGGCCCGGCTGCACCGCAAGAGCCAGGCCGAGAAGCAACCAACCCACTCCCCCTAGCCATCGCTTGACCATGCTTCCATTGTTTACCCTAGCGGGGATGGGTATGTAAACCACCTCACCTTGGCCGCCGCAGGCGCTTAAGGTCGTGGTCAGGCCAGATGCCATCCGCCACCAGGTGGAGCCACTGGGAAAGGTAGTAGCCCAGGAGGGCCGAGCCCCAGACCTCGGGGGGCCAGGGGGGGAGGCGGAGGGTAAAGGGCATCCCCAAGTGGGCCGCCACCCCCTGGGCCAGGAGGAAAAGCCCTCCGAGGAGGGCCGCCAGGTAGCCCAACCGGGTCAGGGGCCCCAGGACCCAGGTGTGGGAAAGCCCCCGGTGGCGGAAAAGCCAGCCATAAGGGCGCCAGAAAAGGCCCAAAAGGCCCCAGCGGCGCTGGGACCGCGTGCCCTTCTCCGCCAGGTCCAGATCAGGGGAAAGGAGGAAGGTACCCGCCAGATAAGCCAGGGTGAAGGCCAAGCCCTGGGGGTCCTCCGGCGAGCCCCCGTAGGCCAGGTAGACCACCGCCCCCCCGCCCAGGACCGCCAGGTTGATGGCCTCGTGCACCCGCCCCGAGGGCATAGGGCCATGTTACCGGAGAAGGAGATCCCGCCCTCCTCAAAGGGCGGGCAGGGAGAAGCGCTCCCCCGCCGAGAGGACGTCCACCTTGAGCCCCTTCACCCCCCGGCCCGTGTACTCCGCCCCCCCGGCGTCCACCAGGGTCACCCCTCCCATCCAGACCTCCCCCAGGCCCTTTAGGAGGCGAAGAGCGGTGTTCTCCAGAAGGCCTAAGCCCACCAGGTCGGGGTTGTCGGCCACCAGGCGGGAAAGGGCCAGGAACCGCCCCCGTTCCTCCACCCGGGGGAGGAGGACCAAGCCCCGAAGCAGGGCCAGGCCCAAGGCGGCCTTAACCTCCCCCTCCAGGGAGTAAAAGGCCGCCTCGCCCAGGAGGCCCGCCGCCTCCCCCAAGGCCACCACCCCACCCCCCTGGCGGTGGACCTCCAAAAGGGCCTGGAGAAGGAGGCTTCCCCGGATGAGATCCAAAAACTCTGGCAGCCCCTCAGCGGCCAGAAGCACCAGGGGGCTCGCCGCCACCCTTTGGGCTATCTCTGGGTCGAAGGCCTCCTCCCGCCGCCTGAGGTAGAGAACCCTCCCCCGCCTCAGGCCCAGGCTCCGGTAAGCGAGCCGCCAGGCCTCCGCCAGGTCCCGCAAGGGATAGGGCACGAGAAAAAGGGCCTCCCCCCGGGCTTCCTCCAAGAGCCTGGCCTCCACCGAGCGCAAGGCCCCCCGAAGGGGATCAGCGGTCAGCAAGGCGAAAAAGCCCTGACGCATACCTGACCTCCTATACCTTTAGGGTAATCCCCTCCTCATGAAAGCAAAAGGGTGGTGTGGTAGACTTAAGGGCGTGGCCGCGATGGTATCCCCCCCGGGGGCGCTCTCCAAGGATAAAAAGAGGGCCATCCTCGAGGCCACCTTGGAAATACTCCGGGAGATGGGGCTTTCCGGGCTGAAAATGGAGGAGGTGGCCCGGCGGGCGGAGGTGGGCAAGGGTACCATCTACCTCTACTTCCGAGACAAGAAGGACCTCTTGAAAAGCCTGGTGGAGGAACGCACCTGGGCCTTTTACCGGGAGGTGGAAGAGGTGGTGCGCCAAAAGGCGCCCTTTTTTGTGCGCCTCGAGGGCCTCCTGAAGAAGCGCCTGGCCTGGATCGCCGAGTGGCGGGGCCTTTGGGCGGCGGTAGCCCGGGAGGCCATGGAGGACCCCACCCCCTGGCTCAAGGGGCTCCACCAGCACTACCTGGACCTCTTGGAGGAGCTGGTGCGAAGCGGCCAGGAAGAAGGGGCCGTGCGCCCCGAGCTTGCCCCCAGGGCCACCGCCCACGTGATCGCGGCCTTGGGGTGCACCCCCCAGCTGGAGGTGGAGGCATATTTGGAGCACCTCATGGAGGTGCTCCGGAAAGGAGTCGCGCCGTGAAAGAGTTCCGTCCCGGCGACAAGGTGGTCTTGCCCCCTTACGGGGTCGGCGTGGTGGCGGGCATAGCCCAGAGGAGCGTGAGCGGCATCAACCGGGCCTACTACCAGGTGGACTTTCCCGGTTCCCGCTCCAAGGCCTACGTACCCGTGGAGGCTCCCCAGAGCGTGGGCATGCGCAAGGCCTTGGCCCCAGAAGAGGTGCCGGTCATCCTTGACCTCCTAAAGAACGGGCGCATGCCCCTGCCCAAGCAGTGGGCCGCCCGGCACCGCAAGACCAGCGAGATCCTGGCGGACGGGAACCCCTACCGCATCGCCCAGATGGCGGGGCAACTCAGGGCCTGGGAGCTGGAACGGGGCCTGCCGGACCTGGACCGCCAGGCCCTCAGGCGGGCCATCTACCTCTTGGCGGAGGAGGTTTCCCAGACCCTGGAGATCACCGTGCAGGAAGCCAAACGCCTCTTCGAGGAGGCTTGGGGCGAAGAGCTGAACTGAAAACCCTTGGGCCAACCAGGGCCCCGGGTTTCCGGGGCCCTATTTCGCCTCGCCTTGGCTTCCTCAGCCGCCAAAAACCAGCTTAAAGCAACAGGCTCCAGGTTTTCTTCTCCATCTCCAGGATACGGGCCAGGTAGCGCTCCACCACCCCAGGATCCAGCCCCCCCACCTGGCCCTGGGCCATCACCTCCAGGTCAAAGAGCACCGCCTGGAACTCGGGGGCGGACCAGTGCTCGGTAAGCTCCCGCCAGGGACCATCCCCCTCCACGTGGGCGTTCCAGGCCTCCAGGAAAAGGCGGTTCAGGAAGTAAAAGAAGACCAGGCGGTAAGGATAGGAAAACCCCTCCATCTCCTGGAGCAGGGCGATGTACTCCTGCCGCACCGGGTGAACCGGCTCCTTGGGGTCCGCCCCTTGGGAGAGAAGCCAGTCCAGCTCCTCCACCGTGGCCATGAGGGCCTGGACCAAAGGAGCCCGGTGGGGATGAGGAGCTTCCTTAAGAAGCCCCACCTGAAAGCGGTACAGGGCTTCCACGAAGGGGAAATCCTGCTTAAGCCAGAAGCTGAACCGCTTCTCGTCCCAGCGGAGGGGCAAGGCCTTGATCTCCTCCAAGGCATCCGGGCAACAACCAAAAAGCGCCCTAAATAGCTCCATACCCTCCCCCCAGAGTTCCGTGCCGGGCATAACCGGCGTGCTTAAGGGCCTCCACCACCTTCTTGGCCTGGGCCTCATCCTCTGCCAGGCCGAAGAAGGCGCTCCCCGAGCCAGACATCAAAACGCCCCTCAAACCCAAGGCCTTAAGCCGGGCCTTCACCTCCTTCAGCTCCGGATGAAGCCGGAAGGCGGGGCCCTCGAGGCTATTCCAGTAGGGGGGCTCCTCCCCCTTTTCCAGGGCCTTAAGGATCTCCTCCACGGGAAGCTCGGGCCCGAAGTCGTGGGGCTTGACCTCCGCATACACCTTGGGGGTGGGGAGGCGCAACCCCGAGGAGAAGACCACCACGGGCAAAGAGGAAAGGGAAAGGGGCCTAAGCCGCTCCCCCACCCCCCGGGCCTCTGCCACCCCTCCCTGGAGGAAGAAGGGCACGTCGGCCCCCAGGGAAAGGGCCAGGGGGAAAAGTTCCACCTCCGCCGGGTAGAGCTCCCTCAGGCCCAGAAGCACCTGGGCGGCATCCGAACTCCCCCCGCCCAGGCCCGCCCCCTCGGGCAGGGCCTTTTCCAGAACGATGCGCACCCCCCCAGGCCACCCCGCCGCCTCCAGGTAGGCCGCCGCCGCCCGGTAGGCCAGGTTCCTCCGACCGTACCGCCCCCGGAACTCGATCCCCTCGGGGATAGGCTCCAGGAAAAGCCGGTCCCCGAAGGACAGGCTGGCGAAGAGGGTGTGGAGCTCGTGGTAGCCATCCCGCCTCCTCCCCAAGAGGGAAAGGCCCAGGTTCACCTTGGCCACCGCTAGGCGTTCCATACCCTTGCCAAGGCCTCCGCCAGGGGAAGGTCCTCCGGGTAGGTGATCTTGAAGGCGGCCCTCTCCCCCTCCACCAGGGCCACGGGGTAGCCCAGGGCCCGCACCAGCTGGGCGTCGTCGGTGACGGAAAGCCCCCGCTTCCTGGCGTAGGCGTGGGCCTCCCGGAGGAGGGCGGTGAAGAAGCCCTGGGGGGTCTGGACCAGGCGCAGGGCCTCCCGGGGCACCACCTCCCCATACCCTTCCCCTTCCGGACGGATGAGGGTGTCGGGGAGGGGCAAGACCGGCACCGCCGCCCCCGTGGCCCGGGCGGCCTCGAGGACCCGCCCCACCAGCCTCTGGCTCACGAAGGGCCGGGCCACGTCGTGGACCAGGACCAGGGGGAGGCTCGCCGCTTCCAGGAGGCGAGAAACCGACTCCTGCCGGGTTCTGCCCCCCTCCATAAAGGTGGCCCGAAGCCCCTTGGGAACGGGAGCCCCAGGGGGCAGGGCCACCAGGACCTCCGCCGCCCCCTTGAAGGCCTCCAGGGCCCACTCCAGGAGGGTCTTCCCCCCCACCCGCAGGAAGGCCTTGGGCCCCAGGCCCAACCTTTCCCCGTTCCCGGCGGCGGGGATGAGGACGGAAACCTCCACGCCCCTCATGGTAGCATGGGCCGCGTGAGCGCTTGGGAAGCCCTACTCTTGGGTGTTGTGGAGGGTCTCACGGAGTTTTTGCCCGTCTCCTCCACCGGCCACCTGACCCTCCTCTTCCACCTCCTGGACCTGCCCATCCAGGAGGACGACTTCCTCAAGACCTTCCTCATCGCCATCCAGCTGGGGGCCATCCTGGCCATCCTCCTCCTTTACGGCCGCCGCTTCGCCGTGGACCGGGCCCTTTGGCTCAGGATCGGCTTGGCCTTCCTGCCCACCGCGGCCATGGGCTTCCTCCTCTACCCCCTCATCAAGGGGAGGATCCTGGGGGATGACGGCATCGTGGTCTTCTTCCTGTTCTCCGTGGGCCTGGTCCTCCTCCTGGCGGACCGCCTGGCGGACCGGGCCCGCCATGGGGACGTGCTAGAGCTCCCCCTGGTCCGGGTAGCCCTGATCGGGGTTTTCCAGGGTCTTGCCGCCCTTTTCCCGGGCACCAGCCGGAGCGGGGCCACCATCCTGGGGGGGCTCCTCCTTGGGCTAAAGCGCAAGGCGGCGGCGGAGTTCAGCTTCCTTTTAGCCCTTCCCACCATGCTGGCCGCCGCGGGCTACGACCTCCTGAAAAGCGCTCCCACGGTGCCCAACGGGGGCTGGACCCTTCTTGGGATAGGCTTCCTCGCCGCCCTAGTCACCGCCCTCCTCACCGTGCGCTGGATGCTTTCCTTTGTGGAGCGCCACGGCTTTAGGCCCTTTGCCTACTACCGCATGGCCCTGGCCTTGGTCTACGCCTACTTCTTCCTACGCTAGGGCCAGCACCCGGTCCAGGGCCTCGAGGAAGACCTGGTAGTAGGCCTTCCTGGCCCCCTCCCCCATGAGGCCGAGCCGCAGGACCTGCCCCCGGGTGGGGCCGATGCCCCCGGCCACCGCCACCCCCTGGGCGTAGAGGGCCTTCACCAGGCGGTCCGCCTCCACCCCCTCGGGGGGACGCACCACCAGCACCGTGGGCAAGGGGCTGGCCTTGGGGTAAAGGCTAAAGCCCCGGGCCCTAAGCTCCTCCAGCAACCAGGCATACACCTCCCTGGCCCGCCTCTCCCGGGCCTCCACTCCCTCCTCCAGGACCACCTCCAAGGCCTCCTGCAGGGCGTAGTGCAGGAGGACGGGGGTGGTGTGGTGGTAGCCGCCCCGCTCCCAGTGCTCCGCCACCCGCTCTAGGTCCAGGTACCAGCCCCTTTTGCCGGTGAAGGCCTTGCGGGCCTCGAGGCTCACGGCGATGGGGGCCAAGCCCGGGGGAGCGGAGAGGCACTTCTGGCTTCCCGTGAAGGCGTAGTCCACCCCCATCTCCCGCATGGAGAAGGGAAGCATCCCCAGGGTGGTGACGGCATCCAGGAAGAAAAGGGCCCCGGCCTCCTTGGCCAGGGCCCCGATCTCCCGGGCCGGGTTCAGCACCCCGGTGGAGGTCTCCCCGTGGACCAGGGCCACCATGCGGTAGCGCTTGGCCCTGAGGGCCTTGGCCACGGCCTCCGGGTCCACCGGCTCCCCCGGGGGAAACTCCAGCACCGTGGGCATGAGGCCGTGCAGAGCCGCCATCTCCGCCACCCTTTGGGAGAAGGCCCCGTTCACCAGCACCAGGACCGGGCCCCGGTCCAGGCCCGCCAGCCCCGCCTCCATGCCCAGGCTGCCCGATCCGGCCAGGGCCGCCACCAAAGCCCCCTCGCCAGGGTCAAAGAGGGCTCGGAGGCGCTCCTGGATGGCCTGGTTCACCTTCAGCACCTCGGGGTCCAAATGGCCCCGCATGGGGCGCAGGAGGGCCTTCTGCACGCGTTCGGGGATGGGGGTGGGACCGGGAGTCAAAAGGAGCATCCTGACTTACCTCCTCTAAAAGGAGAGGCCCCCGCGGCCAAGCCGGGGGGGCCCTTCCCGAAGGAAGGGGCCCCCTACCGGATAGCTCGCAGGAGCCTCATTGAGGCCCACTTTAGCCCAAGGCCCCTTTCCTTGTAAAGTGCTACCTGGATGAAGGACTACTACGCCATCCTGGGGGTGGGCCGGGAGGCCACCCAGGAGGAGATCAAGAAGGCCTACCGGAGGCTCGCCCTCCAGTACCACCCCGACCGCAACCCCGGGGACAAGGAGGCGGAGGAGCGCTTCAAGGAGATCAACGAGGCCTACGCCGTCCTCTCCGACCCCGAGAAGCGGGCCCAGTACGACCGGGGGCTTCTGGGGCAGCCAGAGTTCCGCACCGAGGACCTCTTTGACCTCTTCGCCCAGGTCTTCGGCTTCCGCACGGGGCGCACCGCCCCCAGGGGGGAGGACCTCGAGGCCCAGGTGGAGGTGGACCTGGAAGACCTCCTCAAGGGGAAGGAGGTGGAGGTGGCCTACGCCCGCCTCGTCCCCTGCGAGGCCTGCGGCGGCCAGGGGGGCAAGCGGGTCGCCTGCCCCACCTGCGGGGGGCGGGGGATGGTGGAAACCTACCGCCATGGCCTCTTCGGGGCCTTCGTCACCCGCTCCACCTGCCCCCACTGCAAGGGGCAGGGCCACCTCCTGGCGGAAACCTGCCCCGTCTGCCGGGGCCGGGGCCGGGTGGCGCGGGAGGAACGGGCCCGGGTACGCATCCCCCCAGGCATGGACGAGAACCACCTCCTGCGGGTACCGGGCTACGGAAATTTGGGACCCGGTGGGCCCGGGGACCTGTACGTGCGCCTCAAGGTCCGCCCCCATCCCCACCTGGAGCGGGAAGGGGCGGATCTGGTCTACCGGCTCAAGCTGGGCCTGGCCCAGGCGGCCTTGGGCGCCCGAGTGGAAATCCCTGGGCTCTCGGGCCCCATCCCCTTGGAGGTCCCCCCGGGGACGGGACACGGGGAGGTCTTTGAGCTTCCCGGAGAAGGCCTTCCCTACCCGGGGGAGGCCAGGCGGGGAGCCCTTCGGGTGGTGGTGGAGCTTTCCGTGCCCAAGCACCTCAGCCCCAAGGCCAAGGAACTCCTCAGGGCCTACGCCAAGGAGGTGGGGGAGGAGGTGGCCCCCGAAGGCTTCTTTGAGAGGCTACGGGGGTTCTTCCGCAAGTAGGTCTTTCGTGGTATAGTAAGGCATTCCGGGTCGCTATAGGGTGGCCCCTTGGGTCTAAAGCAACCCCTAAGGCCCCGGATGCGAGCCCTTGGGGCTCGGAAGAGAAGGAGCGGTATGCAGAAGGGTCGGGTCAAGTGGTTCAACGCGGAGAAGGGCTACGGCTTCATTGAGCGCGAGGGCGACACGGATGTGTTCGTCCACTTCAGCGCCATCAACGCCAAGGGGTTCCGCACCCTGAACGAGGGCGACATCGTCACCTTTGACGTGGAGCCGGGCAAGAACGGCAAGGGCCCCCAGGCGGTGAACGTCACCGTGGTGGAGCCGGCCCGCAGGTAAAGGGCAACCCGGACCGCCGTGGGTTTCCCCCACGGCGGTTTCCTTTTGGGGTAGCTATCACCCCTTTCTCAGACCCCAGCCGGTAGCATGGGAGGGATGCGGACCCTTAACCTCAGCTTACGTCCGGTGCTCCCAGAGGACGCTTCCCTCCTGCACCAGCTCTTCCTGCGAAGCCCTGGGTATTTCGCCCTGATCGGCATGGAACCCCCGGCCCTCGAGGACGTGGCCCGGGACCTGGCCACCCTGGAGAAGGACGAGCGCCGCCGGGCCTTCCTCCTCTTCCTGGAGGAGGAGGCGGTGGGCTACCTGGACTACAAGCTCCACTACCCCGAGCCTGAGGACGCCACCCTAAGCCTCCTCCTTATTCGGGAAGACCGCCAAGGGCAGGGCCTAGGACGAAGGGCCCTGGAGCACCTTCTCCACCATCTGACGGGGGCCGAGCGGCTTTATGCGGTGGTCTACGGCAACAACGCGCGGGCCAAGGCCTTCTTCCAAGCCCAGGGTTTCCGTCACGTGAAGGACGGGGGCCCCACCTTAAGCTGGTACGTGCGGGAGTTATAAAAAACCCCGCCAAGGTTCCTACCCTGGCGAGGGTCTCAGGCCCATTGGGCCGGGCGTTTACCCCTTAGCCCAAACCGGCCAGCTTGCGGTTTTTCTCAATGTAGGACTTCCACTGCTCGGGGACATCCTCCTCGGGGAAGATGGCGTTCACCGGGCAGGCGGGCACGCAGGCCCCACAGTCGATGCACTCCTCGGGGTGGATGTAGAACTGATCCCCCCCATCGTAGATGCACTCCACGGGGCAGACCTCCACGCAGGACTGGTCCTTTACGCCGATGCAGGGTTCACAAATCACGTGCGGCATCCTTCACCTCCCGAGCTACCGCTCCCCCCTATTTTAGGGGAGAAAGCCCTTTGTCAACCGCGTGACGACTCCCCGCTCTTCAGAGCGGGGCTTCTCGGTTCTCATGGAACGGCCCTCGCCGTATCCATCCCCGAAGGCTCCGCCCGAGCCCTGGCCAGGATGTTCTGTGCGGCGGCCACGTCCCGATACAGGGGAGTCCCACAGGCGGAACAGGTATACTCCCTGACCCACAGGGGCCTCTTCTCCCGGTGGCCGCACACCGGGCAGTCCTGGCTCGTATACTTGGGGTCTACCCCCACCACCCGCCTACCAGCCTCTTCCGCTTTGTAGGCGAGGATAGAGAGAAACTGTGCCCAGCCCGCATCCAGCACCCCCTTGGCGGTGTGGCTTCGGGCCAGGCCGAGAACATTCAGATCCTCGTGAACAATGACGCCATATCGGTTGACCAGCCCCCTGGCCACCTTGTGGTGGAAGTCCTTGCGCTGGTTGGCGATCTTGCGGTGAAGCTTGGCCAGTTCCCTCTTCACCCTCTTCCAGCGGGAACTGCCTTTCTTTTTCCTGGAGAGCTCCCTTTGCTTCCGGGCAAGCTTCACCTGGGCCTTCTGGTAGTGCCTGGGTGCCTCCACCATCTCGCCCTCGGAGGTCACCAGGAAGTGGGGGTTGGTGCCCAGGTCTATCCCCACAGCCCGGTCGTTGGGGGGAAGGGGTTTGGGGTCCACCTCGCAGACAAAGACGATGTACCAATGTTCCCCTTCCCGCTTGACCGTGGCGGTCTTGAGCTTGCCTTCCAGCAGGCGGTGGAGTTTCACCTTCACCGAGCCGATGCCGTGAATGAACACCCGCTTCCCGCCCTCCTGCACCTTGACCCCAGTACTCCCGGCCTGGGGGAAGGTAAAGCTGTCGTAGCGATTCCTCCCCTTGAAGCGGGGATAGCCCGGCTTCTGTCCCTGTTTTACCCGCCGGAAGAACCCCTGGAAGGCCCTGTCTACCCGCTGGATCACCTCCTGGAGAACCTGGGAGTGGATGCCTTTGTACTCCGGCAGGTCCCTGCGGATCACGGGAAGATGGCGCTTCTGCTCGTAGAAGCCCACCGCCTTGCCCGCCTTGCGGTAGGCATCCCTGCGTTCCTGCAGGGCGGCGTTGTAGAGCTGGCGGCAAAGCTCCAGGGTGCGCTCCAGGTCGCGGGCCTGGGGTTTGGTGGGGTAGAGGCGGTACTTGAAAGCCTTACGCATTCTCGGCGCCATCCCCGTAAGCTGTGCGTTCTTCAGGCACGTGTATATGCTAGCGCATCCGCAGCCCGCTATGCTATGTCCGCCTCCGGCGGACGTGGGGGAGTCCATGTATCCCCGGTTTGAAAACCGGGGGATTATAGCCCCCCCACGCCCCTCTTTTCTCTAGGCCCCCAGGTGCCGGAAGAAGGCCTCCCGGGAAATGGCCCCCACCACCTCCTCCCCCTTGACCACCAGGACCAAGGGTTGCCGCAGGAAGAGGGGGGAAAGCTCGCTTACCGCCACTTCCGCCTCCACGCTGGGCACCTCCTCCAGGGGCAGGATGTGGTCAGCGAGGCCCAAAAGGCCCACCGGGCGCCCATCCTGCACCAAGAGGGCCACCCCCCGGCCCTCGTAGGCCTCGAGGGCCTCCACCTGGGGCAGGGGCTTGGCCAGGCGGCGGGCCGGGGTGGGCCAGAAAAGGCCAGCGGTGAGCAGGGTGGTGCAGGGCACCCGCACCGCCCGCTTGGCCACGTAGAGGGCGAAGGTGAAGAAGAGGAGGAAGCCCAGCCCCTCGAGAAGCCCGAAAAAGTTGAAGCTTCCCCACCCCAGGCGGCCGCTGCCCCCCAGGAGGGCGTGCAGGAGGTAGGAGAAGAGAAGGCCCAGCACCAAGGCGGCCAGGTAGGCGAAAAGCCCAGCCAGGCGGAGCTCCTTCACCGTGCGCATGGGCTTAGCTTACCAGTTCCTCTTCCCGGTCCACGTCCACCCCCACCTCGGGATAGGGGGTGATGAGGGCCCGGGCCTCCACCCCCAGGATCCTCTGCGCCCGCGCCTCCAGCTCGGGGAGGGAAAGCCGCCCCATGAGGAGCTTAAGGAGGATGTCCAGGCCGATGAGCCGGGCCAGGGCCAGGGGCTTTTTCCGCAGGGCCACCACCTTTTGCGCCAGGGGCAGGGCCTGGTAGAAAAGCCCCTTGTCCAGAAGCACCAGGTTCCCGCCGGTGAAAACCCCCTCCCGCAGGCGGGCGTAGGTGCGCCGGGTGTGGGGAAAGCGGGCCTCCACCCTTTCCTTGGGCACGATGGGGTAGACGAGGGCGGCCTGTGGGGCGTTTTCCAGCACAAAGCGCACCGCCTCCGGGGTGAGGTGGGGGAGGTCGGCGGTGGCCACCAGGACCCGGCCTTCCACGTGGGCCAAGGCGGCCTCCAGGTTCCCCAGCAGGCTTCCCGTGTCGGGGAGGGTGAGGCGGGGCGGGGGGGAAAGCCCGGGGTTCTCCCCCACGTAGATGGCGGAAAGCCCCGCCTCCTCGAGGGCAGAGAGCACCCACGCCGCCAAAGGCCTTCCTCGGTAGGGCACCAGGGCCTTGCTCCGCACCCCGTACTTCCCCGCCCAAGCCTCCTCGCCGCCTCCTAGGACGATGGCCTCCACCCCCCCATGCTACCGTGAGGACATGGGAAAGTGGCTTGCCCCTTTGGGCCTCTTCCTCACCTGGGCCCTTACCCTCTGGGCCTATTTCCAGCTCCCCGAGAGGATCCCCGCCCACTGGAACGCCCAAGGGGAGGTAACCCGGTACGGGAGCCGCCTCGAGGTCTTCCTCCTCCCCCTCGTGCTCACCCTCCTCCTCTACCCCCTCCTGGCCCTGGCCCCCCGGCTGGACCCCAAGCTCCGGAGCCAGGCTCCCCCGGTCTGGCCCTGGCTTCTGGCAGCGGTGGTCTGGACCTTCGCCCTTATCCAAGGAGCCTTCCTCTACGCCGCCTGGAGCCACGCCCAGGGCCGCCCCTTCCCCGGGGAGCGGGCCATCCTGGGGGCGGTGGGCCTGGTCTTCCTGGTCCTGGGCCTCCTCCTTCCCCGCCTGCCCCCCAACCACCTGGCCGGGGTGCGCACCCCCTGGACCCTGGAAAGCCCAAAGGTGTGGCGGGAGGTCCACCGCCGGGCAGGGTGGATCTTCGCCCTCCTGGGCCTTTTGGCCTGGGGGGCCGCCCTTCTAGGGGGAGGCTGGCTTTGGGTGTGGTTGGCCGCCCTGCTGGCCGTGGGGGTGCACCTGGTCCTCTTCTCCTACCTGGCCTGGCGGAAAGGGGCCCAGGGGGAATGACCCCCCAGGGCCCCTACCCTGCCCCCTGGCCCTATAGGGGCCTGAGGGTAAGCCGCAGCACCTGATTGCCCGTAACGCGGATCTCCTGCACCAGGGTGCGGTAGCCGGGGGCCACCAGGGTGAGCTCGTGGTCGCCGAAGGGGGCCTCGAGGCGCAGGTAGCCTCCCCGGGCCAGGCCCACCTCCTCCCCGTTCAGGAAGACCCGGGCCTCGGCGTTCAGGTAAAGCTCCAGCACCGCCCGCACCGGCACCAGCTCCACGAAAAGCCGGAGGGTCTCGGCGGGGCGCACCTCCACCTGGGCCCGGTACTCCGCGTACCCGGGGGCCAGGACCCGCACCTCGTGCAGGCCCGCCTCGAGGGTCACCCTTAGGGGAGCGCGGCCCGCCAGGCGCCCATCCACGTAGACCTCGGCCCCTTCGGGCCTGGCCTCCAGGAAGAGCTCCCCGGTGCGGATGGGCCTAAGGCTGGCGGAAAGCCTGGTCTCCCGCCCCCGCTCCACCCGCACCGTGGCCTGGTAGGGCTCGTAGCCCGGGGCGCGGAGCTCCACCCGGTACGTCCCCTCATCCAGGACCAGGCGCAAGGGGGTGCGGCCCCGGAAGGCGCCGTTCACGTAGGCCTCAGCCCCCGTGGGGCTGGACTCCAGAAGAAGGGTGCCGGTGCGAGGGATGGGGTTCAGGCGCACGTCCAGCCTCGTGGTCTCCCCCCGGCGCACCTGCACCGTGGCCCGGTAGGTTTCGTAGCCGGAAAGCCTAAGCTCCACCGCATACCGCCCCTCGGGCAGGCTTAAGGAAAGGGGCGTACGGCCCCTGAGGGCCCCCTCCACGTACACCTCGGCCCCAGAAGGGCTGGAGGTAACGGCCAGGGTCCCTTGCCTGCGCTCCGGCACCAGCTGGGCGAAGACCTGCACCCGTTCCCCGGGCCTGGGGTTCACCGTGACCCGGTAGGGCTGGTAGCCGGAAAGCCTAAGCTCCACCTCGTGCCGCCCAGGGTTCACCGACAGGCTAACCGGGGTGCGCCCGGAAAGCCGCCCATCCAGGTAGACCTCCGCCCCCTGGGGCCTCGAGTCCACCGCCAGGGTGGCCGTGGCGGGGGTGGAGGGTGGAGCTGTCACCCGGCCCACGAAGTAGCGGGCCACGTCCGTGACCCAGTCCCTAGGGGGCAGGGGCTCAATCACGATGGAAAGGGCCCGGGCCAAACCCTCCGCCCCCTGGACCCGGACCCGGCTTCCCTCCACGTCCAGGATCTCCCCCAGGGAAAGGGGGCGCCGGCTCGCCACCGCCAGGATGCGGTCCTCACCCTCGGGACCGGTCACGGTGTAGCGGTAGCGGGCCCCTTCCGGGGGGAAGCGCCGGGTTTCCCCAGCCCGGAGGAAGTTCTCCCGCTCAAAGGCGTTGGGGAGGATGGGGTCGATACGTCCATCGGCGTTGATGTTGAAGAGGTAGACGTAGGCATCCCGGTTCACGTTCACGTAGATGTAGATGGGCTCCCCCACCTGGTACACCGCATTCCCCCGCTTCGCTGGGTCCTTGTCCACCCAGACCTTCACCACGAGGTCGGTGGGCACCGGGTTCACGAGGATGCCCTGGGGACTGATCTGCTGCGCCAGGGCCACACCCAGGCCCAACGCCGCCAAAAGAAGCTTCCGCATAGGCCTCACCTCCACCCTCAGGCTAAAGCTTCCCTGTGAAAATCCTGAGGGAAAAGGGGCAAGGCCCCTTAAGACTCCGCGTAGGCCCCCAAGGCGCGGAAGCGGCGGTAACGGTCCTGGTAAAGCTCCTCCGGGGAAAGCCCTTTGAGCTCCTCGAGGGTCTTGAGAAGGGCTTCCTTGATGTTCTGGATGGCCCTAAGGGGGTCCTTGTGGGCCCCGCCCTCGGGCTCGGGGATGATGGCGTCCACCACCTTCTGGGCCAGGAGGTCCCTTGCGGTGAGCTTCAAGGCCTCGGCGGCCTTGGGGGCCTCCTTGGCGTCCCGCCAGAGGATGGCGGCGCAGGACTCGGGGCTGATCACCGAGTACCAGGCGTTCTCCAGGATGAGGACCCGGTTGGCCACCCCGATGGCCAGGGCCCCCCCGCTGCCCCCCTCCCCCAGGATGAGGGCGATGGCGGGCACCTTAAGGCGGCTCATCCGCTGGATGCTCTGGGCGATGACCCAGGCCTGGCCCCGCTCCTCCGCGGAAACCCCCGGGTAGGCCCCCGGCGTGTCAATGAAGGAGAGGAAAGGATAACCGAACCGGTCCGCCAGGTCCATGAGGCGCATGGCCTTGCGGTAGCCCTCGGGATGGGGCATGCCGAAGTTGCGGTAGAGGTTTTCCTTGGTGTCCCGCCCCTTCTGGTGGCCCACCACCACCACCTTCTGGCCCTCCAAATAGGCGAGCCCCCCCACGATGGCGGGATCGTCGGCGAAGGCCCGGTCCCCGTGGAGCTCTAAAAAGTCCTGGAAGGCCTTCTCCAGGACGTCTAAGGTGGTGGGCCGTCCAGGGGCACGGGCCAGTTGTACCCTCTGCCAGGCGGTGAGGTTGCCGTAGATCTCCTGCTTGAGCCGGGCCAGGCGCTCTTCCAGGAGGCGGATCTCCGCCTCGAGGTCCACCCCCGTGGACCGGGCGGTCTCCTTGAGCTCGGCAATGCGTTTTTCCAGCTCCAGGATGGGCTTTTCAAACTCCAACGGCATAGGGAACTCCAGGGTGCAGATGACGAAGGGCCCGGACCAGCTCGCCCTTGAGCTTCCTGCGGTCGGTAACCCGGTCCACCATGCCGTGCTTCAGCAAAAACTCCGCGCGCTGGAAGCCCTCGGGAAGCTCCTGGCGGATGGTCTGGCGGATGACCCGGGGCCCGGCGAAGCCGATGAGGGCCCCCGGCTCGGCGAAGATCACGTCGGCCAGGGCGGCGAAGCTGGCGGTAACCCCCCCAGTGGTGGGGTCGGTGAGGATGGAAACGTAGGGAAGGCGCTTTGCCCAAAGGCGGTCCAGGCTCATCACCGTCTTGGCCATCTGCATGAGGGAAAGGGCCGCCTCCTGCATCCTGGCCCCGCCCGAGGCCGCCACGATCACCAAGGCCCTTCCCTCCGCCGCCGCCCGCTCCGCCCCCCGGGCGATCTCCTCCCCCACCACGCTCCCCATGGAACCCCCGGCGAAGGCGTAGTCCATGACCAGCAGGACCGCCGGCACCCCGCCGATGGTGCAGGTGCCCCCCAGGATGGCGTCCTGGCGGCCGGTCTCCTCCTGGTAGGCCTTGAGCCTTTCCGCATAGGGCTTGGTGTCCACGAAGCCCAAGGGGTCCAGGGGTTTAAGCCCCGTGGTCTCTTGGAAGGTGCCGGCATCGGCCAGCATCTCCACCCTTTCGGAAGCAGGCATGCGGTGGTGGTGGCCGCACCTGGGGCAGACGTAGAGGTTTTCCCGGAACTCCTTTTTATAAAGCTGGACCCCGCAGGCCTCGCACTTGGTCCAGAGCTCGGGGACGTCCCGGTTTACCCCACTGGGCCTTTTTCTTCGGAAAAGCCGCTCCAGGGCCACGCCTATGCCTCCTTGGGAGCCTCGAGGGCCTTGGTCTCCCCCGCCAGGCTCTGGCCGATGAAGACCGCCCCTGCCTCCACGTCCAGGGCCTGGGCCCGCACGGTGCCGGTGAAGCGGGCCGTCTTGGAGAGGCTCACCTTCTGGGCCACCAGGTCCGCCTTCACCTCCCCGTGGATCTGGACGCTCCCTGCCTCCACCCTTTCCCCTTCCACCCGGCCCGTGCGGCCCACCTCCAGCTCCCCTTCCACGTAAACCGAGCCCTTCACCAGGCCATCGATGCGCACCTGGCCCTTGGCCCTCAGGTCCCCCAGGACCTCGGTGTCGGGCCCCAGGTAGGTGAGGGTCCCCGCCTGCCTTCTCCCCAGCATCCGCCCCATTTTAACGGGAGGCCCAAAGGGGGTCTAGGTAGGGCCTCGGGTCCACAGGGGCACCGTAGCGGTAGACGCCATAGTGGAGATGGGGGCCGGTGGAGCGGCCCGTGGAGCCCACGTAGCCCAGGACCTGCCCCCGCTCCACCCTCTGCCCGGGGCGCACCGCCAGGCGGGAGAGGTGGCCGTAGAGGGTCTGGTACCCTTCCGCATGGTCCAGGAGGACCGCCAGGCCGTAGGCCCCCATCCACCCCGTGCGGGCCACCACCCCGCTCCCCGTGGCGTAGACGGGGGCCCCGTAGGGCGCGGCGAAGTCCAGGCCGTCGTGGAACTCGTACCCCGGGCCGAAGGGGTTTTTCCGCATGCCGAAGAAGGAGGTGATCCCCTCATACCCCCTCAGGGGCAGGCCCCGGGGCAGGCTTTGCTCCACCTCCAAGGTCCGCTCCAGGGCGGGGGCCACCTCCTTAAGCTGGCGCTGCAGGTCCAAAACCCCCGCCCGCACCTCCCCCCAGAGGGCCAGGGCCTCCTCCGGGGAGGAAGCCCCTCCCTTCCCGCCCTCCTGGTAGCGCACAGGAAGGACATTTAGGGGGGGAAGCCCCGCCCGGCGGCGGAGCTCTTCGATGGCCTTCTTGAGGGCCTCCAGCTCCTTTTGGGTGCGCCTGGCCTCCTCGGTGAGGGCGCCGTTTTTGGCCCTCTCCGCCTCGAGGGCCAGGGAAAGCCTCCGGGTCTCCTGGGAAAGGGCCTGGAGGCGAGCCTCGAGGGCCCGGGCCTCCCGGCTCCTTTGCCAAAAGTAGAGGTTGGCCCCGGTCCACAGGCCGAGGAGGGCGAGGAGGAGGAGAAGGGCCCACCCCGGCAGGGAAAGGGCGCGGCTCCCCCCGCCGCTTCGGGCCAGGAGGAGGGTATAGCGCATGGGCCGCCGCTTCATCCCGAGCAGTATACCAGGGGGGCCTTCAGACCACGTCCAGGATCAGGGGCAGGGGCCTGGCCTCCGCCCCCAGGCGGAAGGCGGCGCGCAGGTGGTCCAAGGCCTCCTGCAGGCCCCGGCTTCGGTGGTAGACCAGGGCCAGGGGCTCGCCCCCCGCCACCCGGTCCCCGGGCTTCTTCAGAAGGTAGACCCCCACCCCGTGGTCGATGGCCTCCCCCTTCTTCCTCCGCCCACCCCCCAGGGCCAAGACGGCCAGGCCCACCCGGTAGGCGTCCACCTCCTGCACCACGCCCTCCCCCTCCGCCCGCAGGGGGAACTCCTCCCCCAGGGGAAGCAAGGAGAAGTCGTCCACGACCCGGGGGTTCCCCCCTTGGGCCTCGAGGAACGCCCGGAACTTCTCCAGGGCCTCCCCGCTCTCCCAAGCCCGGCGGGCCAGGCCCGGGTCCAGCCCCTCCAGCCTTAGGGCCTCCTCCGCAAGGCGCAGGGCCACCTCCAGGAGGTCTTGCGGCCCCTTCCCCTTAAGGGTCTCTATGGCCTCCCGGACCTCTATGGCGTTCCCCACCGCCCGGCCCAAGGGGGCCTCCATGCCGGTGAGCACCGCCCGCACCCGCCTGCCCGCCCCCCGGCCGATCTCCACCATGGTCTTGGCGAGAAGCCGGGCTTCCTCCAGGGTCTTCATGAAGGCCCCCCGGCCCACCTTCACGTCCAAGACGATGCTCCTCGCCCCAGCGGCCAGCTTTTTGCTCATGATGGAGCTGGCGATGAGGGGGATGCTCTCCACCGTGGCGGTCACGTCCCTTAGGGCGTAGAGCTTCCCGTCCAGGGGGGCCATTTCCGGGCTTTGGGCGGCGATGACCAGGCCCACCCGCCGGGCACGCTCCAAAAACCCCGCCTCGGTCATCTCCCCCCTCCAGCCCGGCACCGACTCCAGCTTGTCGATGGTGCCGCCGGTGTGGGCCAGGCCCCGGCCCGACATCTTGGCGAAGGTGCACCCGCTGGCCGCCAGGATGGGCCCCACCACCAGGCTCACCTTGTCCCCCACCCCTCCTGAGGAGTGCTTGTCTACCGGGTGGGGCAGGCCCGAGAGGTCCAGCACCTTCCCGGAGTAGGCCAGGGTCTCCGTGAGCCAGAGGGTTTCCTCCGGGTCCAGGCCCCTGAGGAAGGCCGCCATGAGCCAGGCCGCCACCTGGTAGTCCGGCACCTCCTCCCGCAGGTAGCCCAGGAGGAAGGCCTCGAGGTCCTCCCGGCGGTGCTTGCCCCCCTCGCGCTTTTCCCGGATGAAGAAAACGGGGTTCATGGGCCCATGCTACGCTAAGGCCATGGCCCGGCGGTACCGCTTTGGCATCGAGGAGTTCGAGCGCCTCTTCCAAGGGGTCACGGGGGTGGAGCTTCTGGATGGGGAGGTGTACCAGATGAGCCCGATTGGCCCTAAGCACGCGCTGGTAGTGGCCCGCATGGTGAAAAGGCTCACGGAAGCCTTGGGGGACCGGGCCTTGGTCTGGCCGCAAAATCCCGTGCGCCTGCCCCCGGGCTCCGAGCCCCAGCCCGATATCGCCCTTCTCAAGCCCAAGGACTACTGGGAAAGCCTCCCCACCCCTGAGGACATCCTCCTCCTGGTGGAGGTGGCCGACGCCAGCCTGGAGTACGACCGGGAGGTGAAGCTCCCCCTCTACGCCCAAGCGGGCATCCCCGAGGTGTGGCTTCTGGACCTCCAGGGAAACCGCCTCCATGTCTTCCGCGCCCCCAAAGAGGGCCTCTACACGGAACACCGGGTGCTCCTCCCCGGGGAGGAGGCAGAGCCCCTTCACTTCCCCGGGGTGCGGGTGGCCTGGCCCTAGGGGCTACGCCTTCCCCACGGAGCCGAAGAGCTCCATGCGGCTTTTCACCCCCCCCTTCACCGCCTCCCGGGCCGGGCCCAGGTACTTCCTGGGGTCAAACTCCTTGGGGTTCTTGTTGAGGCCCTCGCGGATGAGGGCGGTAAAGGCCAGGCGCAGGTCGGTGTCGGTGTTGATCTTGGCGATGCCCATGGCGATGGCCTTCCTTATGTCCTCGGGGTGGATGCCCGCCGCCTCCCCGATCTCCCCCCCGGCGGCGCGGAAGCGCTGGATGAGCTCAGGGGGCACGGAGCTTGCCCCGTGCAGGACCAGGGGGGCCTCCACCAGTCCGGCGATCCGCTCCAGGCGGGGGAAGTCGATGAGGGGCCGCCCCTTCCCCTTGTAGGCCCCGTGGCTGGTGCCGACGGCCACCGCTAAGTACCCCGTCGTGGCTTGCGCCACGACGGGGGCCCCAAAAAGGCCATGAGCACGCCACTTTGGCTTTGGCCGGTGGGGCAACCTTTGCGTGCGGGTACTTAGCTCCTCGGCGGCCTCGAGGATGGCCTGGGTGAGCCCATGTTGTTGGTGTTGAAGGCCCCCACGCCGTAGCCTTCCGCCCGCGCCCTCTTCAGGATTTCCAAACCGGTCACCAACATAAGCGCCTCCGCCGGGATTCTACCCCGGCCGCTCATGGAAACATGGAAAGCCCCACCTACCCCGCCCAAGTGGGTCGCCGCGGCCTGCGCCAGGGCGGAAGCTCCGGGCAAGCTATTGCCCAGGCCCCAAAGCGGCCTCAGTAGGCCTGGCCCGTGGCCTTGGTGAGGAGGAGGCGGAACTCGTGGGGGCTGGTGGCGGCGGAAAGGGCATCCTCCAGGGAGATGAGCCCCCCGGTGTAGAGCTCCACCAGGTGCTGGTCGAAGGTGCGCATCCCGTGGATGGAGCCCTCCATCATGGCCTCCTTGATCTGGGGGGTCTTGTCCTCGTCCTTGATGAGCTCCCGCACGTAGGGGGTGGCGATGAGGACCTCGAGGGCCAAGACCCGCCCCTTGCCATCGGCCCGGGGCAGAAGGCGTTGGGAGAGGATGCCAAGAAGGGACTCCGCCAGGAGGATGCGCACCTGCTGGTGCTCGTGCAGGGGGAAGAAGTCGATGATGCGGTTGATGGTGCGCCAGGCGTCCAGGGTGTGCAGGGTGGAAAGCACCAGGTGCCCGGTCTGGGCGGCCATGAGGGCAGCCTCCACCGTCTCCTTGTCCCGCATCTCCCCGATGAGGATCACGTCCGGGTCCTGGCGCATAGCGTACTTAATGCCCGAGTAGAAGCTGTCCGTGTCCAGCCCCACCTCCCGCTGGACCACCAGGCTCTTCTTGTGCTTGTGCAAGAACTCGATGGGGTCCTCGATGGTGATGATGTTCTTGGCGTAGTGCAGGTTGATGTGGTCGATGAGGGCCGCCAGGGTGGTGCTCTTCCCTGAACCCGTGGGCCCGGTCACCAGGATAAGCCCCCGCTCCTTGGCGGCCAGCCCCTCCATCACCTCCCGGGGCAGGCCCAGGGCCTCGAAGCTGGGGATGACCTCGGAAACCACCCGCATCACCAAGCCGAAGCTTCCCCTCTGCCTCAGGAGGTTGCAGCGGAAGCGGGCCACCCCGGGGATGGTGTAGGCGAAGTCCAATTCCTTGCGGTACTCCATCTCCTCCCACTGCTCCGGGGTGAGGAGGGCCTTGGCGATGGCCTCCGTGTCCTTGGGGGTGAGGGGGCGGTTGCCGAAGGGGCGGAGCTTCCCATCCACCCGGATCACCGGCGGGGCCCCCGCCTGCAGGTGGATGTCCGAGGCCCGGGCCTGCACCATGGCCTTGAACATCTCCAAGAGGCTCTGCTTGCCCTCCTGGGGAGAAGCCTCGCTCATGGGTACACCTCCAGGTTATCGATCAGGCGCACCTCGGGAAAGCGCCCGGCAGCGATCCCCCGGGCCCCAGGCACCCAGTCGGCAAGGGGAAGGAGGGTTTCCGGGTGCACCAGGGCTAGGTAGTCCTTGCGGAACCCGGGCACCTCGGCCAAAACCCCCTCCCCGGCCCGCAGGGCCTCGGCCACACTCCCGCCCGCCTGGGCCACCTCCCGCATGGCCGAAAGGGCCCGGTAAAGGAGGTTGGCCTTCCCGCGGGTTTCCGGGGAGAGGTAGACGTTACGGCTGGAAAGGGCCAGGCCGTCCTCCTCCCGCACCGTGGGCACCCCCACCACCTCGAGGGGGAACCCCAGGTCCCGCACCATCCTGCGGATCACCAGGAGCTGCTGGTAGTCCTTTTCCCCGAAGTAGGCCCGCTCCGGGCGCACCAGGAGGAAGAGGCGGGCCACCACCGTGGCCACCCCCTGGAAGTGGCCGGGGCGCACCTCCCCTTCCCACAAGGCGGTGAGGGGCCCCTCCACGGAAACCCGGGTGGCGAAGCCTGCCGGGTACATCTCCTCCATGCTGGGGGCGAAGAGGAGATCCACTCCCGCCTCCTCCAAAAGGGATCGGTCCCGCTCCAGGTCCCTGGGGTAGCGGTGGTAGTCCTCCCCCGGGCCGAACTGCAGGGGGTTGACGAAGATGGAAACCACCACGAAGGGGTTTTCCTTCCGGGCCCGTTCCACCAGGGCCAGGTGCCCCCGGTGGAGGTAGCCCATGGTGGGGACAAAGCCCACCCCCTCCCGGGGCAGGGCCGCCCGGAGTTCCGCCACGGTGCCCACCACGTTCACGGGGCTCAGTATACTTTCCCCGTGGGCAAGAAGAAGCGGGAGGAAAGGCTCAAGAAAAAGGCCCTTAAGGAATGGGAGGAGAGGCGGCCCAAGACCTTCCGGGAAGCCCTGAGGTACTTCCCCGGCCTCTTCCTTCGCACCACCTTGGTGGTGATGGCGGCCACCACCCTCATCCTCTTTACCGCCGCCATAGGCCTCCCCTGGGCTCAGAGCACGTGGTTCCAGATCCTCATCTACCTTGGGTTTTACCTGCTCTTCCAGCGCTTCATCATGGGGCCCTTGGCCCCACCCCGGATAAAATGAGGGCCGATGGCTGAGCCCGCGGAGGTCCAGCGCCCCCTGACCCTCGAGGCCTACCTGGAGGAGGAAGCCCAAAGCCCCGTGCGCCACGAGCTGGTCCGGGGCTTCCCCAGGGCCATGGCTGGGGCCAGCCGCCGCCACAACCTCCTGGTGGTGGCCCTGGTGGCGGCCCTCTTCCCCAGAGCCCGGGAAAAGGGGTGTCGGGTCCATGCGGAAACCTTCAAGCTCAAGGTGGCCCCCGACACCGTCTACTACCCCGACGTCATGGTGGTTTGCGGCCCCCCCGGGGAAAACCCCTTCTGGGAAGAGCGCCCCTGCCTGGTCCTGGAGGTCCTCTCCCCTTCCACAGAGGCCCAGGACCGCTGGGAGAAGATGCGGGCCTATCTGGGCCTGGAAACCCTCCAGGCCTATCTGCTCCTGGACCCCGAACGGAAAGGCCTCGAGGGGTATTTCCGCGAGGGAAAGGGGTTCAGCCTAAGGCGCTACCGCGGGGGCCAGGTGCCCCTGCCCTGTCTGGACACTTCCCTGGACCTCGAGGCCCTCTACTCGGCCCTGGGGTAGTCAGATCCTCTCGGCGTCCGCCCAGAAGCCTTCCAGGTCGTAGTACTCCCGGGCCTCCGGGGTCATGAGGTGGACCACCACCTCCCCGTAGTCCAGGACCACCCAGCGGGGGCTCTGCCCCTCCGTGGGCCGGGGGCGGAGGCCCTCCTCCTCCAGCTTCTCCTGCACGTGCCGCTCCAGGGCCTGCAGGTGAGGGGTGCTGGTGGCGCTGGCCAGGACGAAGTAGTCCAGGCTCTCGGACACCGCCCGGAGGTCCAGGGCCACCACCTTTTCCGCCTTCTTTTCCCAAAGGAGATCCTTGATCCTGGCTACCAGCTCCACTGCCTCGAGGGTCTTTACCATCTACCCCTATTGTAGCAGGTCCCGCCCGAGCTCCACCACCACCCCGGGAACCGGCTGGTGGGGGACCAAAAGAGGCAGATGAAAGAGCTCCGCAAAGTAGCCTCCCGCCTCGAGGTCCTTGGCGTACACGGCGCTCCGCGCCACCTCCGCCTCCTCCACCTGCACCTCCACCCCCTCCCGGGCCAAAAGGGCCTGGCCCCAAAGGATCAGGTCCCTTTCCCCCCGTAGGCGCACGGGAACCTGCGGCGGGGATGAGGGCAGGGCCATGCCCATCCATGCGGCCAGGAACTGGGCCTTGGCCCGCTCGTCCACATAGAGGAAGGTCCCCTTCCCCTCCTGGGTGGGCAGGGTGGCAAGGGAAAGCCTAAGGCCTCGGATTCCGGGGAGGTGGGCCAAAACCTCCTCCAGGGAAAGGTCGGTGTCCAGCTCCCGCCAGGCCTCCCTTAGGGCCAGGGTCACGGCCGGCCAGGTGCGGGGGTCCTGGGCCTTTTTGAGCACCTGGGAGACCACCCCCTTGATGCGGTCCAGCCGGGCGTAGTCCCCCAGGGCGTCCATGCGGAAGCGCATGTACTTCACCGCGTCCTCCCCATTTAGGTGAAGCCTTCCCGCGGGGAAGTCGATGAAAAGCTTCGCCGCCCGGTCGGTGTAGCGCATGGGCCTTTCCAGGTAGAC
The DNA here is from genome assembly GCF_021462405.1 of Thermus tengchongensis. NCBI lineage: Bacteria > Thermotogati > Deinococcota > Deinococci > Thermales > Thermaceae > Thermus > Thermus tengchongensis. The sequence goes on from NZ_JAKEDU010000011.1 coordinate 40,652, forward strand.
CTCCACCCCTCCCACCGCATCCACCATCCGGGCCACGCTTTCCAGGGTGAGGATGACGTGCCTTTCCACCACCAGGCCCGTGGCCTCCTCCACCGCCCGCTTGAGGAGCTCTGCCCCGCCCCGGGCGTAGGCGGCGTTGATCTTGCCCCCCACCATGGGGCTATAGAGGTCCCGGGGAATGGCCAAGGCCCTGGCCTCCCCTCCCCTTAGGCGCACGTAAAAGATGGTGTCCGTGCGGCTTCCCGGGCCGCAAGGGGTGTGGTAGCCGCAGTACTCGATGTCCCGGGCCGCCACCACCACTCCCATCTCGGGCAAGGCCCCAACCCTCCTGGGCCGCACCCCTTCCTCCTCCCCCGGTCGGGGCCAGGAAAGCGCCAATCCCAGGGCGAAAAGGCTCAGGGCCAACAGGAGGAAGGAGGTCCTAGGACGCATGGAGCAGGCTCTGGTACACCGCCAGGGTCCTCGGGTGGACGGGGATCCCCTTGCCCTTCAGGTACTCCACCTTGTTGCGCACCGCCTGGCGGTAGGCCTCGAGGAGGTTTCCCGAAAGGGCGAGCTCCCGGATCTCCCCGTTCACCCCCCGGCCGGGCTCAGAGACGTCGGCGATGTAAAGGGCCATGCCGAGGCCGTTTCTTGGGTCCACCCCGTACACGTGCCCCTCCACCGCCTCGAGGACCTCCTTGTCCTCTACCCCCCAGGCCTCGGCCAAAACCCGGGCCGCCCGGCCGTGGAGGGATAGGGGATGGGCCTCCTCCACCTCGTTTTCCGGAGGGGCCAGGCGGGCCAGCTCCTCCAGGGGAAGGTCCCGGGCGGCGTCGTGCAGGATCCCCGCCAGATAGGCCCTTTCCCCGTCCAGGCCGTTTTTCTCCGCGATCTCCCGGGCCAGGGCCGCCACCCTTTGGATGTGGGCCCACCGCTCGGGACGGACCAAGGCCTTGACCTTCTCCAGAAGCTCAGCGGTAGAGACCGTGCCGTTCAAGGTACACCTCCACGGGCCTGGGCACCCAGAAGCGCACGCTTTTCCCCTCCCGGATGCGCCTGCGGATCTCGCTGCTGGATATCCCCACCTCCGGGACCAGAAGGGGCACCACGGGCACCGGCATGGTTTCCAAGGGGTAGCCGGGCCGGGCCACGGCCACCAGGGTGGCCAGCTCGGGAAGCCGGTGCCCTTCCTTCCAGGTGAGGACGTCCCGGTAGGCGTCCGCCCCGGTGATGAAGAAGAGCTCGTCCCCTGGGAAAAGCCTCCGGGCCTCCTCCAGGGTGTCCACGGTGTAGCTGGGCCCGGGGCGGTCCAGCTCGAGGCGGGAGGCGAAGAAGCGCCCCTCCTCCGCCGTGGCCAGGAGGACCATCTCGTAGCGGGCCTCTGGGGGCGCCACCGGGGTCTTGTGGGGCGGCCTGGCGGCCACCACGAAGAGCACCCGGTCCAGCCCCAAGGCGCTTGCGGCCTCGCTGGCGGCCAGGAGGTGCCCCAGGTGGATGGGGTCAAAGCTGCCGCCGAAAAGGCCAATGCGCACCGCTAAACCTCCGGGATGTACTCAAACTCCTTGTCCCCGATGCGCACGAGGTCCCCCGCCCGCACCCCCTTGGCCTTGAGGGCCGCCTCCACCCCGTGGCGCCGGAACACCTCCTGAAGGTAGCCCGCCGCCTCCTGCAGGTCCCCCTTGAGCCGCCTCAGGTAGCGCTCCACCTGCGGGGCCCGCACCTCGTAGACCCCTTCCGCCACCGGCACCACCTCCACCCCGGCCTCCACCACCGCCTTTGGCGCAGGCTTGGGAAGCTCGGGGGCAGGGGTGGCCTTCACCAGGCTCAAAAGGGCTTCCTTCAGGGCCTCCAGGCCCTCCCCCGTGAGGGCGCTCACCGGCAGGACGGGAAGCCCCTCTCCCGCCAGCTCCGCCACCTTTTCCTTCACCTCCTCCGGGGAAAGGAGGTCCACCTTGTTGAGGGCGATGAGGCTTGGCCGCCTGAGGAGGTCCTTGTCGTAGGCCCCCACCTCCTGGCGCAGGGTATGGAGGGTCTTGAGGGGCTCCTGGGTAGCGTCCAGGACGTAAAGGAGCACCCGGGTGCGGGCGATGTGGCGCAAAAACTCCAGGCCCAAGCCCTTTCCCTGGCTTGCCCCCTCGATGATGCCGGGGATGTCCGCCAGGGTGAAGCGCTCCTTCTCCACCTCCCCCACCTCCACCACCCCCAGGTTGGGGCTCAGGGTGGTAAAGGGGTAGGGGGCGATCTTGGGGTGGGCCCGGGTGGTGGCGGCGAGGAGGCTGCTCTTCCCCGCGTTGGGGTAGCCCACCAGCCCCACGTCGGCGATGAGCATGAGCTCCAGCCTCAGGCGGCGCCTCTCCCCTTCCTCCCCCGCCTCGGCAAAGCGGGGCGCCTGGCGGGTGGGGGTGACGAAGTGGGCGTTACCCCGCCCTCCCTCTCCCCCACGGGCCACCAGGAGGACCTGGCCTTCCTCCGTGAGGTCGCCAAGAAGCTCCCCCGTGTCCGCATCGAAGACCCGGGTGCCCCGGGGCACCTCCACGTAGAGGTCCCGCCCCGCGCGTCCGTGCTGGCCGCTTCCCTTGCCGTGCTCCCCGTCCTCGGCCCTATAGGTGCGCTGGGAAAGCTCGGAAAGGGAGTCCACGCTCCCCTTGGCCCGGAGGTAGACGCTCCCCCCCCGCCCCCCATCCCCCCCGTCCGGGCCCCCCTTGGGCACGAACTTCTCCCGCCGGAAGGAGACGGCACCGTCGCCACCCCTTCCGGCGGCGACGGTGATCAGCAGGACGTCTTGGAACATCCGGGCACGCCCCTTGGGCCTACGCCAAGGGGCGCACGCTCACGAAGCGGCCCAGCCGCCCCTTGTCCTGGAACTCCACCACCCCGTCCACCAGGGCAAAGAGGGTAAAGTCCCGGCCCATGCCCACGTTCTTCCCGGGCTTGAACTGGGTGCCCCGCTGGCGGACCAGGATGTTCCCGGCCTTCACCACCTGGCCCCCGTAGCACTTGACCCCGAGGCGCTTGGCCTGGGAGTCGCGGCCGTTCTTGGTGGAACCCAAACCCTTTTTATGTGCCATGGCTCACCCCTGGATCTCCTTGATGAGGATCTCCGTGTAGGGCTGGCGGTGCCCCTTCTTCCTGCGGTACTGGACCTTGGCCTTGAAGCGGGAGATGGTCACCTTCTTGCCCTTCCCGTGGCCCAGGACCTCGGCCACCACCTTGGCCCCCTCCACCACGGGAGCCCCCACCACCGCCTTCTCGCCCCCCAGGAGGAGGACGGGAAGCTCCACCAGGCTTCCGGGCTCGGCCTCGAGCTTCTCCACCCGAAGCCTCAGCCCGGGCTCCACCCGGTACTGCTTGCCGCCGGTCTTGACGATCGCGAACATGGCTTCCCCTTCCCAAAAGCCCCCGAAGGGGCTACCGGCTTTCCACTATACCCAACCCTGGGCCTTCCTTCAAGCAAGGCCCCCCAGGCTACCCTGCCGCCTCCGGCTTGGGCGACTTCAGGGCTTCCGCCACGAAGGCCGCCATCACCCCCAGCATGAGCCCCAGGGCCACCGCCAAGGCCAAAATGAGGCCCCGCTTGGGGGCCACCTTCTCGTAGACGGGATAGGCCGGGGCGATGACCTGGGCCAGGGCGTTCTGGGAGCTCGCCAGCTCGATCTGCAGGTCGGTTTTCTTCTGGGAAAGGGCCAGGTAGGCGTTCTTGGCCAGCTCCAAGGCCTGGCTGAGCCGGTCCTGCTCCACCTGGGCCCGGGCCACCCGCTCCTTGAGGAGGTTGATGCGGCTTTCCACCTGGGCAATACGGGCCTGAAGGGCCGCCCTCCGGGCCAAAAGCCTCGCCTCCTCCGCCTTAGCGTCGATGAGGGCCGAGCGCAGGCGTTGGTACTCGGGGTTGGGGTTGTCAAAGGCCAGGTCCTGCGCGGTGAGGTTGGCGATCTGGTCGTAGCGTGAACGGAAGGCTTCGTAGGCCGCCTTCTTGGTGTTGTATTCCAGAAGAATAGCCTCCTTTTCCCGCTCTTGAACGGCGATCTGGGTCCGCAGGCTCTGGATGCGGCGCTCGTACTCCTGGAGGTTGCGCTCCAGCGCCTGGCGCTCGGCTTCCAAAGCCGCCCGCTCGGCCTCGAGGGCCACCACCTGGTCCCGGAAGCGCAGGACATCCGGGCTCACCTCCCGAAGCCGCGTGTCCGGCTTCGCCGCCAACCGCTTCAGGTTCTCCGCATACCGGTAAACCGCATTGTAAATGTCCCGCGCCACGTCCAACTCCGTGGCCAAACGCGCCCGCCTCGCCTCCTCCTCCGCTATCCGCTCCTGCAACGACTGCACCTGCGGCTCAAGCCGCGAGGCCTCGTCTTGCAAAGCCGCCTCTTCACGCTCCAAAGCCGCCAGATCGGCCCGAAGGTCCAAAGCGGTAAAGAGAAGCTTTTGATGGGTGGGGTTCAGCTCCTGGTTCCGCAACTTCAACCCCACCAAGGCCTGAAGATCTCCCCCACGGGCCAGGACCGCAGCCACCGCCGGATCCGCCACCACTTCCCTTTCCAAGGCCAGAAGCTTGGGCTCTTTAGCGAGTTCCGCTTCCGCTTCCGCAAGGCGCCTTTGGAGCACGGCTCGCTCCGTGGGGATCCTCTCAAGGCGCTGCCTGATCCCCGCCACCCGGTCGGTAAAGCCCCCCAGCTGCTGCTTCAACACCGCCAACTGGCTCTCACGCTGGTACGCCTGCCACGCAGCCTCCGCCGCCTTCAGCCGACCATCCGCCTCCCGGAGGCGCTCCGCCACCAAAGCCTCCGCCTCCTTTACCGTCAAACCCGCCACCAGGTTCTCCAGCGATAGGCCCGGAAGCTCGGCCTTATACTCCTCCAGGCGGGCCTGCGCCTCCCGCAGCTGGGTTTCCCGGACAGCCAGCTCCTTGCGGATGCCCAGCAACCGGGATTGGGCGGAGGCAAAACCCTCCACATAAGCGCTGAGCTCTGCCTGCCACACGGGAATGCGCTCACGCCCTTTGAACTTCTCTAAGGACTGGGCGGCGGCGGCATAGCTTTGCTGCGCTCTTTCCGTTTCCCGCTTCAGGTTGGCCTTGGCTGCCTCCAATTGCCTGCCGATGATGGCCAGCTGCTCGGGACTGGTGCCGATGGGCACCAAGGCGGCCTGCCTCCGGGCTTCCGCCCGCAGGGCCTCCACCCTTCCCCGCACCGCCGCCAGGTCCCTATCCAGGGCCGAAAGCTCCTGGTCCAGGCTCACCCGCTCCCCCGTTTTGGCATCCAGCTCCGCCTTGTCCTGAGCCAAGGTGGTGGCGCGCTGAAAGGCCTCCCAGCGGCCCTGGGCCTCCCGGTAGGCCCTCTCCGCCGGGGCGATCTGCTCCTCCAGGGCTTGGAGGTTGGCCTCCAGGCGGGTCAAGGGAATGCGGTTCACTCGCTTGGTGACCGCCTCCGCCCACAGGTTGGCCGCCCGGGCCGCCACCTCGGGGGCAGGGGCCTCCACCGTGAGGGAAGCCACCACCGGGGGCACCTGGCCCTGGGGCACCGCCTGCTGCCTGGGGGACTCGTTCTTGATCTTGAAGTCCTTCACCATCCGCTCCAGGCCCGGGGTGCTCCCCTGGTCCTGCCAGGCGGTGGGGAGCTTGCCCTCCCGCCTCAGGGCCTCCCAAACCTCCCGCGTCACCTCCTCGGAGAAGGCGATGGCCTTCAGGCCCTCAAAGGTGAGGAGGTTTTGCCCCTGCACCTGGATGCGCTGCTCCAGCTGGGCCTGCACCTGCACCGGGGCCACGTTCACCGTGGCGGTGGAGGCGTAGCGGGGCTCGGCGATGAAGAAGGCGTAGATGAGGGCCACCACAGCCAAGACCAAGGGAAAAGCCCAAAGCAGACGGCGGTGCCGCCCGAGAATGGCCACCACGTCCCGAAGGGAAAGCTCGTCCTGAGGCGCCTGCAGCATACTCGGGCCAGTATACCCTTAGTGGGCACCCTTGCGCGTCAGAAGCACCCAGACCGTACGGGCCAGAATATAAAAGTCCAGCCAAAGGGACCAGTTGCGAACGTAATACGCTTCTAGGGCCACCCTGTCAGCAAATTCAAGTTGATTCCTCCCCATTACCTGCCATGGTCCCGTTATCCCTGGACGCACACTTTCATACAGCTTCGCAAGAGGACCATAATATGTCTCGAGCTCTTCCTTAAAAGCTGGGCGAGGTCCTACCAAACTCATATCCCCGCGTATTACGTTCCACAGTTGGGGTAGCTCGTCCAAACTCGCTTTACGCAAAACCTTGCCTATCACCGGCAACACCCTCGGGTCGTTTTTTAGTTTGCGAAATCTTTCCCATTCTTCCTTGGCTTTGGGGTCTTCTTCTAGAAGAACTTTCAGCCTCTCCTCCGCATCTAAATACATGGTGCGCAACTTCCAAATACGAAAGGGCTTGCCCCCGTAGCCAATGCGCTCTTGGAAAAACAAGAAGGGTCCTCTGTCCACGAGGATAATCAGAAGGCCCAGTATGGCCATGAGGGGCAGGCTAAGCAGAAACAAGGGCACACTCAAACTCAAATCTAAAACACGCTTTGTCAATTGATTGCGGCGTAAAAGCAAATTCTTCTTAATCTCCAGCCCCAAAGTACCTCCCAAATCGCGCGCAGAGACCCAGAGGCTTTGCATCTCCAAAAGGTCCGGCACCAAGATCACCTGCGGAAAGGAGAGGCCTTCCAGGACTTCCAATAAGCGCCTCCTGCCCACCCCCGGCATGGCCAAGACGGCCGTCCTCACCCCCCGCCGGGCCCACGCTTCCGCTTCCGCCAAGGTCCCCAAGACGGGCAGGCCCTCCACCTCCTTCTCCCGCTTTGCGGGGTCGTCGTCCAGGAAACCCACGGGCCTCAGCCCCAAGGCCTTTTCCCGCAGGAGGGCCTGGGCCACCAACGCCCCCGTCTTGCCCGCCCCCAGGATAAGGACCGGCGTTCCCCAAAGGCCCAGGCGCACGAGCCCCTCCCTCATCAGTGCTTCAGCTAAGGGGGGCAGGACCAGGGCAAAGGCAAAGGCAAAGGCCAGGACCCCTCGAGACCACCCCTCCCGCAGAAACAGCCATTCCCAGGCGATGAGGGCCAGGAACATGAGCAAGGTCACCTGCACCTTCCGGCGCATCCGCTCCACCGGGGGAAGCCCGTACCCGGGGTAGAGGCCCGCCAGGGCGTAGCCCAGGGGGAAGAGGAGAAGGGCCAAGGCAAGGGAACCCGGGATTTGGGGGGGCACCTTGGCGGGCAGAAATGCATCTAAGGCCAGCCGCAGAGTGTAGCCGAGCAAAAGGGAAAGCTCCAGGGCCAGAAGGTCCGCCACCAGCAGTCCCAAAAGCGGGGCCACCCGCCTCACGATCCCAAAGCGCTCCGCCAAAGGCGCCCTCCGAGGCGCCATCACAACCGGTCCCTGCTGCATGCTTCCAGCACCTCCCCATAGAAGGCCAGGGTTTCCTGTACCATCCTCTCCACGGTGAAACCCGAAGCCTTTTTTCGGCTCTCCTCCCCCATCCTTCGCCGCAGGGCTGGATCTGCCGCTAGAATGCCCATGAAACGGGCCAGGGATACAGCGTCGCCAACCGGATAGATAAACCCATTAACCCCTTGCGTAACGATATCCGTAGCCCATCCCACCGGGGTGGTGAGTATGGGTAAGCCCGCACCGGCAGCCTCCAACAGCACAATGCCCGCCGATTCATAAGCGCTAGAGAGCACGAAGGCGTCAAATCCGCGCATGGCCAAACGCCCCTCCTGATAGCCCAGGAAAAGCGTGGCGTGCGCAATCTCGAGGTCCTTGGCCATGGCCTCGAGGGAGGGGCGAAGGGGCCCATCCCCCACGAGCACCAGCTTAGCCCTTCCCGGGAAGCGAGGGACAAACTCGGCAAAAGCCCTTAGGGCCACCTCAGGGGCCTTTTGAAGGTCCAAGCGCCCTACAAAGCCGAAGACCACCTCGTCCCCTTGGAGGCCCCAGGAACGGCGGAGGAACTCTCGCTCGACCGGGGATGGGGGCTCTAGGGATAAACCAGCTGGCGGAATGATCCTGAAGGGCACCTTGGAAAACCCTAGGCGCTCGTACTCCCGGTGCTCATAGGTTGAACCCAGGATGAAGCCATCGGTAAGGCGGGCTAGGGCGCTTTCTGCTGCGGTGTAAAGCCACCTCTCTGCGGGTTTTAGGTAGGGGGACAGCGTTACAAACGCATGCGGGTTGTACACTACCTTAGACCGAGGGAAAGCCAGCTTAAGAAGGCGCACCAGAGCACCCCCCTTGGAGCTGTGCCCGTGGACGATGTCAAAGGGGCCGCGACGCAGGGCATACCCCACCAGCCCCGCCCAAGCCCGCAGGTCTGAAGGATGGGGAGAACGACGCATAGGGATCTCCACAAGGGAAACCCCCGCCTCCCGCAGGGCGTTCAGAGCCTCCAACATAAAGGCGTCCGCCCGCAGGAGGGAGTAGGCCAAGTGGTTCTCTACCCCCTCCCTCGCAAGCCCGGGCAACAACTGCGCCACGTGCCGGGCCGTTCCACCCGCAGTAGCTTCCAAGATGTGAAGCACTCGCATTATAGCCACCCGCGCCACCTTGCCAAACGCCTTTTCAAGAACTGCACCACAGGTACAGGCACGGCTAAAAGAATGATGCTTTTCATCAAGCCAAGCCAGCTTTCTTTGTAGCGAGGCTCAAAGTACTTCAACATAACCTTTATTCGGCTCAAAATCTGCCGCCTACGCTTGGTCAGCGAAATACCCCTTGGATTCACGTGGTATGTCAGCACCACGTCGGGCAGGTTAGCAACTTTGTAACGCTTGGTCAGTCTGAAAAACAGCTCATAATCCTCAGCCGCAGGAAAATGCTCGGAGTAAAAACCCACCTCCTGAAGGGCGGACGACCGCAACATCACCGCTGGATGAATGAAGCAGCTTCTAGCATGCATAATTCGGCTAATTTCTTCGTGGCTCGTCGGGAACTTTTCGGGGAACAATTCAACGCCGCTGTCATCCACAAATCGCACCTGGCCCCCAACAAGGGCGTATTCTTGGTTTTTTTCTAGAAAATCTCTCTGCTTGAAAAACCTTCCCGGATAGCAAAGGTCGCCTGCATCCAAGCGAGCCACATAACGGTAACCCCTTTGTAGAATCCAACTTAAACCATAATTGAGCGCGTGTTCTATGCCCATGTTTGCATCTAACCGTAAGACAAACCCTCGGTGCGGCTGAGGAAGCCCCCTCAACTGAATCGGGGGATCGCTCCCGTCGTCCACCACTACGACATCGAGGGGAAAGTTCTCGTCTATGGAAGCTAGGCTGCGCTCGAGACCTTCCTGGTTGTTATATACGGGGATTAAAACAGCTATGTCAGGTCTCATGGCGACCCCTCAGGGATTGTAGTTGAAAACCGTCCTATACGGCAAGAAGGGTGTTAACGTACCCGTCAGCTGGCCATCGTAATCGGAAAGGAAATTCCTGTACAAGAAGAAGCAACTTGCTATACCTGCTAGGGTCAAACCTAACCAAAAGGCTTTAGAGGGGGCTAGTCCGTTACGATCAAGCCAGCGTAAAAGAACTAGGGGGATACTAGCAGCCAATATGTCCAGGATGCGCAATCCGGCGTAGGAGAAAAGAGCAAGACCTTGCCCCAAAAGGGTTAGCATAAGCAGCAAGGTCGCTACCTTCATTCTCCGTACATCAAATGGCATAATGAATCCAAAAAGGATTGTAGTGACTGCAAACGAGCGGGACAAGCCCGACCACACGGATGGTGAGGCGTAATCCGCATATAGAAATAGCTTTGCTTCCAAATACTCCTGCCTACTTACCGCTAAAAGAAGCAGCCCAACCAAAAAGACCGTCGCTCCAGCCACAACTGCCGGCCTTTTCAAGTTTATTTCCAATAGAAAGAGCAAAAGGGCGATAACAGCAGCAGAGTAGTGGAACAAAGTGGCTGTCAAACTAAGAACAACATATGCCCAAAACTTTCCTCGCCTTAAGGCTTGCCACCCCAATAAAATGAAGGTAAAAGCAAGCCCAAAGCGAACAGCGTTCATACCCAGCTGATACACAAAAGCAGGGAAAAGGTAAAGGAAAAAGACTTTTTGTTCTGTTTTGTCGGCTCTCATGTAAAAGAGAGTCAACATAGCCATAAAGAGCAACCCAATGGCACGTACCGACCAGACCTCAGATTGGGTTATATGCAAGAAAATTTTCGAAACCGCTACAAAGGCAGGCTCCCACCCGCTAAGGAAAAGAGATTGCTCACCCCTTAAAAGTTGCCCCAGCAACTGCTCATAGATTCCAAAGGTATCAGTACCGCTGTAGCGTATTACAATTACGATTGTTACATAAAGAAGGGCAGGCAGGAAAACCAACTTACTCCGCAAGCCCATATACCACAGCATCGCACCCCAATAACTCAGCAACCACCCAGCAATGTACACCACGCAGCACCTCCCTATTGAACCTACCTAGCCGTACCGCCAATAAGCGCACCATGCATGGGTGCGGGCACTGCCCCTCGACAGGAAAGTAAAGTATAAGCTTCCATCACCAGCGGCTGTCGTAAAAGTCCCCCACCACACCTTACGCGGCCCTCGCCAGCCGCTTCACCAGCAAGCGTAGCATGCCCAAGTACAACCACGCCTCGCTGACGGAAGGATGCTGCTCGTAATCCTTGCTCAACCTCCGGTTCCTCCCCAACCACGCCAACGTCCGCCCCATCCCCCACCGCTTGGGCAACGGCTTGGTCACGGGCATAGCCTGGCGTAAGGAGGGCGAACGTACGCCCAGAGCATCCTCCCCCCGGTATCCACCACCACCTGGCGTTGCAAGCTAGCCTTCGGCTGACCCGCCCCTTCACCCTCTTGGCCCCGTCGTTGCCTCGGGGCCCCCCTTTTCCGTGGTCTTCACCGATTGGCTGTCCACCACCAGGGCGCTGGGAGAGGCATACCGCCTTTCTCTCTCCCGGTCCCGCCGGACCAGGGCCTGAGCTGCCCTCTCCCAAACCCTTACAAGCTAGCCTTCGGCTGACCTTTTTGCCCCTTGCGGAAGTAGTTGCGGTTCCTTTGGGGTGGGGGCCCCAAAGACGATCTCTCGGCGAGGCACCTTGGCGGGGCGACCCCCGGGCTTGGGAGCGGGGATCAGGGGCTCAAGGATGGCCCATTCCTCATCGCTGAGGTCGCTGGGGTGGGATGGGCGTGTCCTCTGCGCCCTTCAAGGGTGCAAGACTTTTACAACCGTCTCTTAGGTGCGATCACTCGATGCAAGCACCTGTTCAAAAAACAAAAGCCTTTCTTTCTCTTTAACTGCTAGGTCCAAGTGGGAAATCGCACTCCTTGAAACTCGCCTACCTTTCCACTCTTCCACGAACCTTTTAATCTCCGTTAAAGAGCCTTCTATATTATTTTCCGTATTCGGCAAGCGCAAAATAAAGGGGGCACCCTCTGGAAAATCCGTATCGTCATAAGCGATGATAACTGGCAGTCCTAAAGCCAGGTATTCACGCACCTTTAGGGGTGATGCTTCGTTCATACCCTTCCGATGAAGGGCAAGGGTACCTATCCCCACATCGGCTGTGGCAATTATAGGCAAATACTGTTCTTTTGTGAGAAAGCCGTGGGCAACTACATTTGCCGAAGCGCACACCACCTTCTCCACCCCGATCAAGTGGAACTTCCAATCAGGAAATGCAAGGGCTAACCGGCAAATCTTATCTATGCCGTGCCACGGTGCAACCTCCCCAAGAAATACCAGCACAGGCTTCTCATTCACCGCTGGGGGTAGGGTTGGGATAACCCTAAAATCAATGCCATTGGCAATAACTTTCTTATGAGCCAAGACTCTCCTGTAATAAGAGGAATATGCAAGCTCTCTTGTAGGGAATACAAATCCTTTTACCCTCCTGTCCAAGAGAGGCCGCGATAAAGAGTGGTAGACGTAGTGGGCAAACTGCTTGTATAAGCGTAACTCTGCAAGCTCATCGGAGTTAATCTCAACTACCGTTGGGAATGCCTCCGCTAGAGCCACATAGGTGGGGTACACCATGTCTCTTCTCAAATATACCAAGTCTGGGGACCAGCTTCGGACGCGGTACCCCAGGTCCCTTAATGCCAGATGGCGCGAAGCAGACATGGGGCCACCCTTATACACAATAAACTCTTCCCACTCCGAAGCTCCGGCCTGCAATTCCTCCTTCCTGGTCAGCCAGAATACCCGCACGAGATGCCCAAACTGCCTCCACCAAGTAGCCTGTGACAGTATTTTCTTTACAACCCCACTGCTTCTTGAAAAATTAACGTGTGCTATGTACGCGATCTTCATGTACCCTCCATTCAACCCACCTTTTGGGAAGTGGTTCCCTTTATAGAAAACAGACACCTCTTTCGGATATTCACCCGCATACCCAGCTCACGCCACCGCAAGCAACACCCGGGCAATGGGCAGACCCGCCTCCCCAAGAAGCTGGGCCACCACGCTCCAGGCCATCATCCACGCCTCCACCTGCCCTACCACCGCCTTCAGCCCCCTCAGCGGGCCAAAAACCGTCTCCACCTCCCACCACCGCCCCAAAAGCCTCCGGTACGCACCCCTCCTCCGCCGCCGCAGGTTGGCTACCCGCCCCTCCCCCTTGGACCTCCCCCGTCTTCGGTTGTGTCTCGTCACCAGAAGCATCCCCCGTCCCACCGGGGAGTCGTGGGAAGGGGCAGGGGTCACCCGCAGAGCCAGCGCCTCCCCTGTGTCCAGGTCCACCAGCAGCCCAGGAGCCTGCGGAGCTGGGGGTTGCGGGCCAGTTCCCGGCGCAGGCGCTGGGTGGAGAAGCCCAGGAGGGCGCGGACCAGTTGGAAGAGGAGAAGGCTGAGGTCTGAGAAGGTCCTGGGCCTGCCGGGTTTTCTCTCCGGTACTGGCAAGCGGGCTTGGAGCCATGCTTGGAGGAGGGAGACCAGGTCCTCCAGGGGCAGGGGTAGGATGGAGGAGGGTGTTTGGTGTTTTTCCATACGTTACCAAACACCCCCTTCTCCTTTGGCCTGTCAAGGGGGTATGCGGTGAATATCCGAAAGGGGGGAATATAATGGATAGAGCAATAGATGCACTAAAAAAATGCCGAGAGAATCGACGGAACCTGAATAGGGCGATTGTCAGAATAATGCCGCTAGCTTGCAATAAAGCGCTAGACATAAGTAAACAACTAGGCTCGAGGTCATCATCACCTGAACGATTTTTCCGTTCCTGCTCCCGGATCACAGAGGAAGCTTCCACCGATTCCAGCTGCATGCTATTGTTGCGCACACTCACACAAACATATTATCACCCTCTCCTCTCTCTCGGATATTCTCAAAACTTGCACTTATCCACCCCCCGCATACCCATGCGCCAGGGGACCACTTGAAAAGGGCCGCCCGGTTCCCTTCGGATGAAGGGTGCCATGCACCAGACGGCCCATTCTCTACTCTGGACCCTCCTGGCCCTCCTGCCAACCCCCCACCTCCGCGAATCCCTCAAAGCGCTTCTTCTCCTCCTTCTCACCGGCCACGGCAAAGCCAGGCCCCAGCACAGCAGGACCAAGTCCCCTTCTTGCTTACGCAAATCTGTTTGCCCTACGGGCAAAGCAACCGCCCTCTCCCGCTTCCTCAACCGCTATCCCTGGCCCACCCGCACCCTCATCCGCCTGGCCCGTCAAGAAGCCCAAGAGGCCCTGCACCGGGCCAGGCCCAAGCGGGGGCCCAAGCCCAGGCTCCTTTTGGTCCTGGACCTGGTGACCCTGGAAAAGCGAGGCCTCTTCCCCACCTTGCCCCTCTCCTTTTTCCACGGCAAGTGGGGGCTCCACCTGGTGGTGCTCTATCTGGTCCTGGGAGAGCTGCGCATCCCCTGGGCCTACCGGGTGTGGCGGGGGAAGGAGGAGAAGGCCCTTTCCCTCCTTGCCCTGCGTCTTCTGGCCTCCCTGCCCCCCTGGATGCGCAAGTCCTTCCACCTTCGGGTGGTGGCCGATGCTGCCTTCGGCACCGCCCGGTTTCTTGTGGGGGTGCGGGGGTTGGGTCTGGAAGCGGTGGTGGGGATGCGGCGGGACCGGGAGTTCATTTGGGGTGGGGGCCCCAAAGAAGACGGGGGAGGGGCTTCCCCTCTTTGGGCTCAGGCGGCAGGGGAGCCGGGTGCACCTGCGGGGACTTCCCTTTCCCGTGTGGGTGAGCAGGTACCGCTATCCCTTACCCGGGGGAGGGTGGGAGTGGCGGTACGTGGTGGCCACCTTTCCCGCGGGGCCACGGACTGTGCTGGTGTGGGGGCGGCGGCGGTTTACCATCGAGCACTTTTTCCGGACCATGAAGGGGGAGTTTTCCCTGGGGCGTTTTGGGCAGCGGACGGCCTTGGGGGTGCATCGGTTTCTGGTGTTGTCCTTCCTGGCTTACCTGCTGGCCCACTGGGTGAGGCTAGCTCCAGCCGGGAGAGGTCTTTCTTGGCGGGAGGCTGGGCGGGAGACGGCGCGCCTGCTGCTACCGGAGGTGGTCTTGCGGGTCCTCATGGCCGAGCTGGGAGCTTTGGGTCTTTGGCCCCCGCCTGCGGGGGGAAGGGGGTGTTTATGCAGGGTATTCGGGAGGTGCAAGTTTTGAGTTATTAGATAAGGTCCTCAGCCTTGAGCCGGTGGGATACCTGGATATGGCAATGCTGGAAAAGAATGCCCGCCTCATTGCCACGGATTCTGGTGGTGTGCAGAAAGAAGCGTTCTTCTATGGGGTGCCATGTGTTACGCTCCGAGATGAAACAGAGTGGGTAGAGCTGGTGGAGTTGGGGTGGAACGTGGTATATCCGCCTCTAGACGTAGAGGTGGTTGTTGATGCTCTTTTGCGACAGTGGGAAGGAGCGAAGGCTTCTCCCTACGGTGAGGGCACCGCGGGGATCAGAATTGCAACCATTGTGGCGAATGGCTTTTAGAGGGTAGAGAATCAAAAGAGCGTGTTTTTGAGGACTACTATGAACATCTTGCTGATTAACCACTACGCAGGATCACCTTGCCACGAGATGAACCACCGCCCCTTTTATCTGTCCAGGAAGTGGGTACGCGCTGAGCAACCGATGTTCTCGAGCGGTGTGCTAGAGCCCACATTCCGCACCCCTCTCACTCCAGGAGGTAATATCGCTCCACCCTCAAGAGGCGCACCACCCGCTCGTGATGGGGCTTGAGGTTTAGCACCGCCACCCGTCCTTCCAGGACCACCAGACGCAACCAGGTCACGGGCGTAGCCCGTATCTCGCAGAAGGGCTGGAACACCCACCGCAAGGTGGGCCTCGCGGTGAGCTTCCCCTTCTGGTCCGGCACCCCCTCCCCCTCCTCCTCAAGCCTCCGCCGCAGCTCCCACTCCCCCAAGGCGTACACCAGCAGCGCCAGGGCCATCACCATCCCCAAAGCCATCACCCGCTCCGGCCGCTTCAAAAAGGTGCTCCCCGTGAAGAACATGGGGTCTTTTAGAAAGCGGAACCCCCGCTCCACCGTGCGCGTCTGCCCCTTGTACCGCTCAAGCACCTCCCCCAAAGGGAGCCTCTCCCGGTCCAGCACGTTGGTGGCCAGGAGAAACCTCCCCAGCCCCCGCTTCGCCTTCGCCACCTTCCCCTCGTCCCGCTCCACCCGCGCCAAAAGGCGGTACCCCACCCCCAAAGGGCTTTCCCCCTTCCGGGGGCGCCCCACCTTTCCCCTCCGCCGCTCCTCCCGCACCCCCAGGTACACCAGGCGGTGGTAGGCCAGCCCCCGGCTCGCCTCCTCCAAAGCCCGCCGGGCATCCCTCTCGCAGGCAAACCGCCGCGCCAAAAGCCTCCGCAGGACCCCTTCCGCCTCCCTTTGCGCCCGCCCTATCCGCTCCTCCAGCCTGCCCCTCTCCTCTTCCCCCCGCGCCGCGCTCTCCACCAACACCCACCGCTGCCGTACGCCCCCGTAGGTCCTCTCCACCTCCAGCCCCCGGTACCCCGGGGCCAGGGAAACCCACGCCCCCTCCGGAAACTCCTCCCCAAGCAAGGCCTTGGCCTCCCGCAATGTGCCCGGCACCCGCAGGATCCAAGGGAAAGACCCCAGGGCCTTCAGGTTCTCCCGGGTGTAGCCCGCCCCGTCCAGGACCACCACCTCCCCCAGGTCCAAGGCCTCCCGGTACCGGGACACCAGGTCCACCAGGGTCTTGCGGTCCGCAGCGTTCC